>CAYFXP010000301.1:0-10026 GCA_964346935.1 uncultured Syntrophobacterales bacterium | reverse complement strand
TAATTGGGTAAAAATATCGTATTGTTTTGAACAGTTTGATAGTGAAAATATGGAATACATTTAGAAAAAGGGCGAAAGATAGTAACAAATGTGGCAGTAATTTTCGGTTTTGAATTTCTCCGATGATAAACTTCTTATATTTTGAGATGGGTTCTATCCCGGTTGTGAGCATAATCTTCACTTGATTCCTCCACGGGTACGATTTTTCCATTAGTGCCTTCAACCTCATACTTTAAACATCCTTGGCCGAAGCTGCACAAAGAGTTCTTCTCTTATTGAGTCCCATTTCTGTACAAGGAATACACCTTTGTAATTCAAGCTTTCGAAGGAGTATGAGACCCAAAACGATTATTGAGCGAGCTTTGACACTGTCTATATAATCTTTGATTCCATTTTACGCTTTTTGTCGATAGCATCACGGTGGCTAGCAATTTGCTTTATTTAAAGCTTACCTTGAGGTGCCCGGCTCAATACTGAGTACCAATAGAAAAATTCACTCAACACTACTTTAGTTGGCAAAACCGACCATCAAACCCGGGGCGACCCCAAGATTCTGGGGAAGCATTGCCTGGACCATGACAATGCTCACCGAGAAGGTCGAGTAGAGAACGAGGCCACAGAGCCCCAGGATAACGATCACGGGCCAACCGCTGAGCTTCAGGAATCCCCCGAAAGAAATTCCCATGGTGATCAGGAAGAAGTTCTTATGGTCCCATCGATGCGCCAACGGCCCGCCAAATAACACGCCGACGGAGAAAATCGCCATTCCAGTGGACTTCTTCTGGCCGGTAAAGAAGTCGGCAGTCCGATAGCCTTCGGCGTGAAAGATGGCTACGCCCATTCCGCTGAGAACAACGAGGAGAAGGAGTACCTCTAACTCCACGCAAACCCGGTCAGCGAAAGCGCAATGGACGCAAGGAAGATGCCCCCTGGAAGGAACCACCCCTGGGAGTAGCGATCGGAAAGGTGGCCGAAAGCTGGCTGAATAATTGAAGAGGTAAAATTGGCGAACAGCAGGATGAGGCCGGATTTAGTGTAGGAGATCTGTAACGCCTCCTTAATAAAGGGGAGGAGAACGGGATGGCACCCTGAGTGATATCCGTAACCATGTGGCCCAAGCTCAACAGCGATAGGGCCTTTTTATTCATCTTGTCCACTTCCATGGACAACGACCCTTTAGGGAGTGGGAAGAGGCGGAGTTACCCTACCCCGTTCCGCCTCGGTTCTTCAGATCGGATTCGGCCTGACGCTCGGCCATGAACCGCTTCACGTAGTCACGTCCATCCTCCGGGGGATCGACTATGACCTCGCGACGCTCAAGCACCAGCGATTGGGTGGGACATTTGTGGGCACAAACGCCACAACCAATACATAGGGAGGAATCGGGCTCGGGCACCTTTCCCGTTTTGTTCTTGGCTTGCGGAGAATCTTCGAGCCGGAGCACTTCCATAGGACCCCGCTCAACGGAGAGACCGCACCCTTCACAGGTATCTTGGTTTATGTACACCCGATAATTGGAGGCATCCAGGCTCCTCGAATGTTTCAGAACGTGGAAGGCCTCAAGAAATAGGCAGCAGCATTTGCAGCAATTGCAGATGGTATCCACGCCTTGTTCCCAGTTTGATTCACAAGAGGCGCTATGGCCTTGCTGGTCTCATCGGTGCGCCCATCCCAGAAGGAACTGCGGTAAAATCTGTCGCCTTGCAAATTCCCATGGGAACCTATAGTATTTCGCTTCGGCCTAGTAGAATCAACGCATTCCCGTTTCGCGGGTTCCAATGGCAGCCCGAAGTCACAAAACAAACGGATGGAAGGGCTATTTCCTCGTCATCCTTGCCGCAGCCATGTGGGGAACAAATGGCGTGGTGGCGAAATATCTCTTTAGCCAGGGAATTTCGCCCTCCTTGCTGGTTCAAATGAGATCCGCCCTCGCCTTTGGTATTCTTTTCGGCGCGCTGGCCGTCTTCAAAAAGGATCTCATCAGGATCACAAAAAAGGACCTCCTTTTCATGGTGACCTTTGGAATTGCCGGAATGGGAATGGTCAATTTCATGTATTTTTACACCATCAGCAAGACAAATGTCGCCACCGCTATCCTCATCCAATACACGGCCCCCGTTTTCATAACCGTATTCGCCGTTTCCTTGCCTCTAACCTCTAACCTGTAATCTCCATCCTTGACCTCAACCTTAACCTTTACCTTTGGATTTGGATTTTGAACTTTGACATTCGACATTCTTGCCTCCAACCTCTTTCGCCTTTCCGACTGCAACACTGCAGAACCCCAACGAGCGACTTTTTCGGAGATCCGCATTATTCTTCTTGACAACCCAAAGGGGCACGGGATAGTTTCCCTTATGCCGTAAGGGTATGCCCACCTTTCGAAGGTCGGATAACCCGGTGGAGCAAGGAAAGGGATTACAAACGAAACCGAGAAAGGAGGCCCCAATGGAGCTTTTGGATGCCATTCGGTACCGGAGGAGCTGTAGGAAATTCTCTTCCGAACCGGTCAAGGATGAGGATCTCCGGAACATCATAGAAGCCGGCAGCTGGGCGCCCTCCCCTGCCAATAATCAACCCTGGGAATTCGTGATCTTGACCGACCAGGAGATCAAGAACCGACTCCACGCCGCATGCCTCAAGAGCAAGGAAGAGGCTTTCCAAAAATCGGGATGGCGATGGCTCGGGAAGTACGAGATAGACTTCCTGCTTCATGCGCCCATGATCGTAGCGGTGGTGGGTGATCCGGCCAAGACCGGAGTCGACCAGTTCATCGGCGAAAGCAGCGACGGATACAAGTACGCCTGTGCTGCTGCCATCCAGAATATGCTCTTGACCGCTCATAGCTTGGGACTGGCCGGGCTCTGGTACACCCTGTTCGACCAGGAGGAGGTTAAAGGTTTACTGGGTGTGCCCGATGATCGGATGATCTGTGCCCTCGTCTGCCTCGGCAAACCGGGAGCTGAGCCGCTGCAGACGCCACGTAAGCCTGTAGATGAGCTCATTCGGCGAATTGGTTAGGGCGTGCCGTAGCAGTTGGCTTCTATTCAAAAAGGCATTTTTATAGCGCCAAGTCCTCAACGCGCCAAGGCGAACTCCGTATCGAAGTTGACCCACGATGATTCGGTGTTGGACTTTCACAACCACGATCGCCGGTTCAATTTCGCCTCGCATTATCCGTATATCCGTAGAATCGAAGGCATCGAGTAATTGGAGGATAGCGAAAATGGGCAAGCTAAGGATTGAGGGCTCATTTGTTGCGTTGATCACCCCCTTTAATCGTGATGGCACGGTTGATTTCGAGGGATTTCGAGCTCTGATAGATTTCCAGGCAAAAAAAGGGACGAGCGCCGTGTTGATTACGGGCTCAACGGGCGAGGTCTCCATGCTTTCCAGGAAGGAAAGGCAGGAAATCATTTCAAGGACCGTGAAATTCAAGAGGAGTGACATGCGCCTCTTTTATGGCTGTACGGGCAATACATCTCAGGAAACGATAAACATGGTGCGCTATGCCGCGAAGGAGGGGGCTGACGGGGCTATTGTGACGGTGCCGTCTTACATCTGTCCTCCAGTGGAAGACGCCGTTCACTATTTTCTCGAAATCGCGGACACCGGTGAAATCCCCATTGGAATTTACAATAATCCGAGCAGGGTCGGGACAGATCTGCCTGCGGAGGCCATCATCAGGTTGGCTGATCACCCCAACATCGTCGTTGACAAGGAGGCGACGGCGAGACCGGGTCAGATCGCGAAAATCGCCGCTGCCAAAAAGGATATCTCCCTGATGTGCTGCGATTCCCCCCATTTGGGGCTGATCATGCCCGTGATGTCCCTCGGAGGGCAGGGAACGGCCAACATGACGGGAAACCTCGCGCCGCAAGAAATGGCTATTATTTCGAGGCCGTGGAAATCCTTTGAGGATGCGGAAAACTGCCGGAAAACCTATTTGAGGATTCTCCCTCTCCTCGATTTTCACTACTCCACGGTCAATCCGGTGCCGGTCAAGTCCCTTGCAAAAGCCCTGGGACTTCCTGCCGGTGATCTGCGAAGACCTTACCGAAACATGTATGCTGAAGCACTAACGCGGGGTTTGCAGATAGTAAAGAACCTGGGCCTTGTGGAGAAGTATCAATTCTCCGTACACTAAGAATATGTAGTTGAAGGAAGGTTCTCCTCATGGAGAACTACCTTGATTGCTGAAAATCAAATTTACTTCCCAATCCTTTTTTCTTGGCTTCCTCATATGCGAAGCGGGCGCAGCCGACGTCGTGGCTCCCTAAGCCGATGAGGCAGGCCACGATGATCTCGTCATCGTTCTCTCGGCCGGGTTTCTTCCCGGCAACAATCTCCCCCATCTCTCCATGTATATTCTTCTCACCGATAAGACCCTCCCGGACCAATTGAGACAACTCACCCCTGTGCTTGTTCTGCACCCAGCTATCCACGACCAGCTTTTCCGCATTGAGGATCAACTGGGGGGCGAGCTCGGGATATGACCCAATGGAAGCGACAAATGCACCCCTGGAGACCCATGCCCGTCTGACAAGAACTCCTTGGCCCGTTGTAGCCGTGATGACAATATCGGCACCTTCAACAGCCTCCTCGTTGTTTCTCGCTTTCTTGATTGCGACGCCGAGCTCCTGTTCCATCTCCCGAGCGAATCGCGTCAATGCCTCGGGCATAATATCCGCTATCCTCACTTCCCGCAAGGAGAACACGTTTGATAGCGCATGCAACTGCATCCTCCCCTGTGCCCCGGCCCCGATGATGGCAACAATATCCGAGTCCCTCTTCGCCAGGTATTTGGCCGCAATCCCTGTAGCCGCCCCGGTCCGGAGATCCGTGATAAATCCCCCCTCCATGACGGAGAGAAGGAGCCCGGTTTGGGGTTCGATGAGGACGATTGTGCCTATAATGAAAGGCAGCCCTTTTTCGATGTTCTTGCCCCACCCTCCAACCCACTTCAACCCGGCTGCGTCAAAAGGGCCTATATAGGCCGGCATGGCATTTGCCCAACCATCGGTGCCTTCTAAATTGAGGCTCAGTTTGGGAGGCATCACCACTTTGGCTTCACCATGGGCCTTGAAGACCTGTTCCACTATCTTCAAGCAGGTGGGCATGTCCAAGCACCCTTGAATGTCCTCCCTCGAGAGTAACAGCGTCTCGTGATTCATCACAAACTCCTCCAGACCATCCTTTCATAAATGCTCAGATTTGATATTGAGACGATGTGAGCCGACAATTGATCCTTGCCCTTTTCAGAATGGATCCCCCTCAATGTCGGGGCTCCACACCCGGTTCATAACGGAATCAAATTCTTCTGTCAATACGCTTAGGAGCAACATTGCCCACCGCCTTTACCCCTCTCGCGTTGCCTCAATGTCGAAAAGAGATCTCCACAAATTAATTGACATGACCGAAGGAAAATAGTATAAAGGGACGGCCTAAAAATTTTGAAAATGCGAACGATTAGGGATTCTTGCGAGCGGTGATGGAAAAGACGACAAGAAAAGTTGCGGTCCTGGGAGCTGGGAATGGGGGGCATGCCTTTTGTGCCCACTTGGCCATGGACGGATTTGAGGTGAGACTGTATGAAGCACCACAATTCAAGCGCAATATCGAGGCTATTCAGGCAAAAGGAGGGATAGAGGCATTCGGGGATAGGTGTGGTTTTAGTGAAATTAACATAGTTTCAACAAACGTGGAACAGGTGGTCAGGGGAGCGGATGTCATAATAATACCGGTTCCGGCATTTGCGCAAGATCATATGGTCAATGAATGCTTGCCATATGTGGAGGAAGGCCAGATAATCCTGTTCAGCCCGGACAATGGTGCGACGATCAGATGGTATAACCAGCTGAAAGAAAAGGGAATGGAGAAGAAGGCCACTCTTGCCGGGATGGCTTGCCTTTTGTATCTCTGCAAGCTGATCGGCCCGGCCCAGATAGATATAGCCGGGGTTAAGCATGAAATGCAGGTGTCAACAATGCCCGCCAATAACCTGGGAGAGGTCATCGAATCCCTGAAGACAATGTACGAGGGATATAAACCTGAAAAAAACGCGCTGGCGACCACGCTGAGCAATTTCAATCACCAGCTCCGTACCGGCCCCATGGTGTTAAACGCGGGGAGGGTCGAGTCCAACATACCCTTCAAGTTCTATTGGGAGGGACACACAAAATCGGTTACGAACGTCGTAAAGCGCGTGGATCAGGAGAAGCTGGAGGTCGGAAAATCGTTAGGCATCAATCTCCCAACCATAGAGCAGCTCTTCGAGGAGTATTACAGGGGACGGTACACGGAAGGAACGGGAGGCCTCAATGAGATCGTCACCACTAACTTAATTTACCGTGGCACGATTGCGCCATCCAAACTGACAAGCAGGTTCGTAACCGAGGATGTCCCGTATGGGCTCGTCTTGATATCGTCCATCGGCAAGCGCTTCAACGTGCCAACTCCCACGGTCGACTCGATAATTCACCTGGCATCGGTCCTGAACGGGACTGACTATGGCAAAGAGGGGATGACGCTGGAAAAGTTGGGACTGGGAGATATGAGCGCGGAGGAGATAGAGAAATACTTGAGGGAGGGATAATAAGGAAAGGGGGTGATAAAAGGACGATGGGCCAAGTGCAGGGAAAGGAAGGAAAAGAAATCGTATTCAGATGGGGGGATCAATCATGAAAGTGAGAACGAGTTTTCTCGTAATAGCGCTGGTCGCAGCATTCGTTTTGACATGGGCTTATCAGCCTGCAACAGTTCAAGCAGCTCCCAAGAAACCCGTGAAGATTGGGGTTATAAGTCCCCTTTCACCTCCGGGTGACCCAGCGGCTGGACAGTTAATAACGAGAGGGGCAAAGTTCGGGGCTAAGTACGTCAATGAGGAAATGGGCGGCGTGCTCGGAGGCAGGCCAATCAAACTAATAATAGAGGATGATTCGGGAACACCCGAAAAAGGCGTCGCCGCTTTCAGAAAACTGGCAACGAAAGACAAAGTGGTAGCAGTAATGGGACAGTATCACAGTTCCGTATGTACTGCCCTAGTCGATGTGGGAGAGGAATACGGAATCCCGACCTTTTCGACGGGAGCTTCCGCCTCGATAATTACCAAAAAACACCAGGTGACCACGTTCAAGACCCACGTCATCGATTATGACAGGGCGTCTACCTGGACGGATTTTATCACGAGCCAGGGATGGAAACGGATTGCGATACTGGCTGAGAACACGGACTACGGAGTCGGGCTGTACGAGGCAACCAAACAGATAAAGGGGGAGCGTGGATTAAAAGATGTTGAGATAAACGGGATGATTTTTGACAGGAAGGTGGCTGACCTGACTCCCCAGCTCTTAAAGCTGAAGGCATGGAAGCCGGATATCCTGATGAACATCGGCGTTGGCGATCCAGCCTATCGCATTACCAAACAGGCGTACGATATTGGGTTTTTCCCACAGTGCGCAATGATGGGTGCCCATGACTGGCCGGCACGGCCCGAATTCTGGAAGAACCTCGGGAAAATGGGTCAGTACATGATGTTCATTAACTACTACCATCCCAAGATGGGCCTGTCGCGGCTGGGGCAATGGCTAAAACCAAGGTTCGATAAGGAATACGGGGAAATACCGACCTACATGGCCTATAACGGTTTCGGGCAAATCGTGCTCCTGGCTCAGGCGATCAATTTGGCTCAGTCCGCTGTTCCAAAGGATATCGTCAAATCCCTGGAGGACTGGGTCTTCGTGTTTTGGGCAAAGGGCGATGTCGTGGACTTTGAGCGCGCACCGGGTGCCAAATGGCATAACCATACATCCCCACTACAGATCGTCCAATTTACGAAGGCAAACCAACCCATTGAGGAGTCCACAATTCTCTGGCCGCCGATCATGAAAACCGGAGAATTTGCCTCTCCATAGCTCTGAGGAACCGTGAGGGATTTGCACGTGCTGAGTGAGCGAAGGGGAGATGATTGAATAAGGGGGATGGAAAGGCAGGCTACACCCCATTCCATCCCCTTCATTTTTTCATTTCCAAATCTATTTCTTGACAAAGGGGGGTTACCATCGACTCAACGCTTCTCTCGCAATACATCATATCGGGGATCGTCATCGGCCTCATCTATTCGCTGATGGCCATGGGCATTACGTTCATTTACGGCATCATGAGGATAATTAACTGGTCCATGGGCGAGTTCTACATGATAGGGGGCTATCTCCAATATATTATAATTACCCATTGGCTCGGGGTTGAGGATTGGTATCTGGGCGTTATCCTGTCCATGGCCGGGGTATTTTTGCTCGGAATGGTGGTTCAAGGGTTGTTAATCAAACCCATGTTCGAAGGGACCGTGGAGCGGAGAACGGAGTATGCAACCATCGTCACCATTTCCCTGGGCGTACTCTTCACTAATTCGGCCGTCATAGGAGCCGGTCCTTTCATCTACTCCCCACAAGGTTACTATCACAGCACCCAAATTATAACGCTCCCGGTGAGCGGAACCAGATTCGTGGCCTTCATCGGTACGATAGTTCTCCTGTCCCTTTTTTACCTCTTCTTAAAGAAGACATGGTGGGGAAGGGCCTTTCAAGGAGCAGCCCAGAACCGGATGGGAATACAAACAGCCGGTATTGATGTCTTCAGGCTCGACCAGATCGCCTTTGGCATAGGAGTGGCTTTGGCGGCTGCTGCTGGCGCGCTCTTAGCCCCCGAGTTCTACGTACATCCGAGGTGCGGTAGTATCGCAACCATGAAGGGGTTTGAAATTATCGTAATCGGAGGACTGGGCTCCATCCCCGGCGTGCTCTGTGCCGGCCTTCTCCTTGGATTGATCGAAAGCCTTGGCGCTGTCTTCCTCAACCCCTCGTTCAGGGATGTCTATGGCTTCCTCTTCCTGTTGGCAATCCTTGCTATAAGGCCAACAGGCCTGTTTGAGGAGAGGGAGCGAGTCGCCTAGGCACATGATCGCTCAGCAAAACGAGGACCTCATGAAAAACAACAACCATGCAACTACCAGCGGATTCAAGCGGTATTCCCTTTCACTAGCTGGATTATTGATAGTATGCCTTTTGCCTCTTTGGACAGGTCAGTACTACCTTCAGGTCTTCACCATTTCTTTTTACTATGTGATCCTTGCCTCCAGTTGGAACCTCCTCGCGGGCTATACGGGCCAATTCTCATTAGCTCACCATGCCTTTGCAGCCATCGGGGGTTATACCTCAGCTCTCTTGGTAACCAATTTCGGGCTCCCAATCTGGGTGGGTATTTTGGCCGCACCGCTGAGCAGCGCATTCATGGGCTTAATCCTCGGCGTGTTGTGCTTGAGAATGCGCGCGATATATTTGGCTATTGCCACGTGGGCGTTTGCGGAATCCGTGCGAATCACGATCTCCATGACCTATGAAATAACACGGGGCGACCTGGGGCTTGCCGTTCCCAAGCTCTTTTCGGGACAAGGACAGGGGGTGGCCTACTACTACCTCTTCCTGGTCTTGGCATCGGCAACCGTTCTCATAATCACATTCATCATGCGTTCGAAAATGGGCTATTATCTCAAGGCAATCCGTAACGATGAGATGGGCGCACGAGTGATTGGAATCAATACAACGCGTTGGAAAATACTCGCCTTCATGTTGTCAAGTGGTACCGCAGGCATCGCCGGGGCATTCTACGGCCATTACAACGGGCTCCTCACCCCTGTGATGGTTGATTTCAATGAGATGGCCTTTATCGTTATCATGGTAGTCATTGGGGGTATTCGCAGCATCGCAGGACCGGTAATCGGGGCTATACTCATAGAAATACTCACCGAGACATTCCGGGAATTCGGGGAGATCCGAATGGTCGTTTTCGCCTTAGCAGTTATCGCCATTGCACGACTCTATAATGAGGGGGCCATGGGAACAGTAAGGCAGTTCACCCAGTGGACCTCCAGAAGAAGGCAGTTACGGGAGGGTGTGAATTAATGGGCGAAGAGATTAAGGAACTTCTGCATACCGAGAACCTGACGAAGGAGTTTGGAAAGCTCAGAGC
>CAYFXP010000300.1:0-7291 GCA_964346935.1 uncultured Syntrophobacterales bacterium | reverse complement strand
GTGGGGGATTTTCATGGAAATCTTCCATCGTCCCCAGAAACATTGATGAACCTTCCAGGAATTGGCCGGGCAACCGCATGTGCCATTTGTGCCTTCGCCTTCAACGAACCCGTGGTCTTTATGGAGACGAATATACGGAGGGTCTTTATCCATTACTTCTTTCAGAAGGAGAACAATGTCAAAGATACCCAGATCCTCCCATTGGTGGAGCAAACCCTCGATACTTCCAACCCTCGCAAATGGTACTTTTCCCTCATGGATTATGGCGCGATGCTCAAGAAACAATATCGAAACCCAAACCGGAAGAGCGCTCATTATCAAAAACAGCCTCCATTTGAAGGTTCCAACAGGCAGATTCGGGGAATGATACTCAGGGCCCTCACGGCGGAATCGCCTATTTCCCAGCAGGAGATTGCGAAAAGACTCGGGATGGACCCTGAACGGGTCAAGGGAAATCTCATCCAGTTGCAAAAGGAAGGCTTTATTAAAAAGAGAAGAAACCAGTTTACCATAGCGTAAAAGATAGTATCTGCCGGCAACCAAAGCATCCCTGAGCCGCTAGTTTACAAATTTATCGACACTGCTATACTCTTTCGTAGCCGGTTTCAGCCATTCAAGAAGGGGCCCCATATGGAAATCCTTATAGTTCTAATAGCCTTATCCTTACTGGTGGTCCTCGTTTCAGTCTTTTGGATTTACCGCCAAACGAATACCAAGATTGACACGCTGAATGCTCAGCTGATTGAAGCAAAGACGCTCCAAGGCCAAACAACCCAATCATTCGGTCAAATTCAATCTTCCCTCGGGCGACTAACTGAAGCAAGTCGACATATGGAGGAGGTTGGTAAGAATATTGCGAGCCTTAGCGATATCTTGCGCGCACCGAAATTTCGTGGAGAAATCGGGGAACTTCTTTTAGGAGATTTGCTCTCACAGATCCTATCCCCAGAGCATTACAAGCTTCAATATTCCTTTAGAAGTGGCGATCGTGTTGACGCCATAATAATCCTGAAAGTTGGAATGGTCCCTGTCGATGCAAAGTTTCCCCTGGAAAGCTTTCAACGAATGATTACGTCATCGGAAGAAGAACGGCAAAAAAAGCACAAGCGCGAATTCACACGCTCTGTTAAGGGCCATATTGATAACATCGCTCAGAAATACATCCTCCCTGACGAGGGGACGTTCGATTTCGCATTAATGTATATCCCGGCTGAGAACGTATATTATGAAACCATTATCAAAGATGAGGGGCTGGGCGAAGAAAAGAGTCTGCTCAGCTATGCGCTTGAGAAGCGCGTGATTCCGGTCTCCCCTAACTCGTTTTACGCCTATCTTCAAGCTATTGCACTAGGTTTGAAAGGTCTGCAAATTGAAAAGAAAGCCCAGGAGATAATGCAGTATCTGGCACAAATACGGGGGGATTTTGATCGTTTCAAGGACGACTACGATACCCTTGGCGGGCATATCGACCGAGCAAGAAAGAAATACGATGATGCGAGCAAGTCGCTTGATCGATTTGGGGATAAACTGGTTAGTGCTCGAGAACCATCACGGCTCTTGACCGAAAAGGACGTTACGGCATTGAATGTGGGTTCTGAGGACGATTGAGATTTCCCCTATTTGCCCACAAACACGCGCAATCAACCGACGCACTAAAGGCCCTGCTGGATTGGATGCCGCGATTCCCGACAAACCGTAAAAGCAGAAAGCTTCGGGTAACTTTCTATTCTCCGGAAAAAACTGGCCATACTATGATGTTCTTCCGACGACGTAGACCATTGAGGGGAGGCGGGAAAAAGCCCGAGCCTCGAGGCGTGGAAGTCGGGTCAAGGTCCTATGAGGAAAGAATGGATGAACTTACCCGGTGGAATATCGAACACACCGACATACTCGAAATCTTACGAAGGGAGATCAAAGAGGACAGGCTGATATCGTGGTCCACCGCGCTCCGCATTGGGGTAAGAAAAGCCCTCAAAAAACGGGCGTATGCAAGGGGGAGCCCGGAATATGAAGCCCTAAGGGATCTGGACCAGTTCATCGCGAACCAGCGGAAAAAGCTCCTGGGAAATTCCAGCATGGCGGAAGCCAGGGGGATAGAGAGGATGGACTCCCTTTTGGCCTGCATCGTCTGCGGAATAAGGGCGTTGCAGAGGGAGAAGGGACTTCCGGGAGCGATGAATACCATGAAGTTGAGGCTCTTGGAGAGATATCTGGGGGGAGATTTCCCTCGCCGGGATAATGGCGATTGAGTAAAGAGGGGGTTGGTGCTAATATTTTGCCTTTACGTATGGCCTGTTGCGCTGGAAGATGGTAACCACGACTTTCCGCTTTGAATAACCGGTCTGCTTCTTGTATTCCAGCGCGATCTCCTTGGCCATTCTTACCAGTGTTCTCCTCGACGGGTATTCCCTCAGCTTTAACCAGATCTGCCAGTCGTTCTTAAATTCAATGGACCTGATCCGGTAGTATTTATCCAAGAGCCAATTCTGAAAATCAATCTGAAGCTGGTCGAGGCTGGCGGTCTGCTCCTCGATCTTCACGAGTCCTTTATACACCCAGGCCTCAATGGGCCACGCCAACTGAACCCATTTGCCATCTATCCTGTCAATGAGGTAAGAATCACCCTTCTTCAATTTATCGACGATCTCGTATTTCGTCCCGGGACCGGCCCTCACGTTAAGAATCTCGGCCAACACCACGGCGCGTTGGGCATAGAGCTCCCTGGCCGGGATGAGAAAAACCAACAGAACCAGGATGAAAAGAAAGAACCTCTTCATCGCTCCCAACTCCCCCCGAGTTAAATTAGCCCTTGAACAGAGCTGAACACCCCCGCCTTTTTGTAACTATAGCAGAATAAAACGTCATTGCAAGCAATTTTTCCCGCAAAGCCCCACGTAGGCTTCGAAAAAACTGGAGTGATGGCGCAAGACGTTGGCAGCCCTGCTCCTCCAGAATTGATAATTATGGCCTGCCTTTCCATTGAAGGCCTGGGGATGAATCTTGTGGCTCCCCGTATACAGGAGCCTTTCCAGGTTCTGATTTCCCCCGATGATCATTTCATATCCTTCGTTGGTCCCATAGTCGAAGTACATCCAGGGCGGCAGGGAGGGTATCCCTAATGCCTGGACCTCTCTCATGGGATTGTTTTCCCGCATGTATGCTGCGTCAAGGCTCGATTGGAAGAATGGCACGTTGGCCTTCAGGCGCCCGAAGACCTCGATAAATTCCGGCATGACCATCTTGAGCATCAATTTATCGGTAACGATCTCGATATCGAGCAATCCGCTCTGGCTACTGATGGGGCCGAATAGAGGCCGGTGCCTTAGGCCCAGATTCACAGCACCGAGGCCACCCATGGAAATCCCCCCAATGCCGGCGGGGACTCCTTCCATCAGGTAGCCTTTATGGGACGATGAACTTCGGAGGAAACGGATGAGCGCCAAGATATAGGTCTCGTATTGACCCAGTGCTCCCGGTTTCATGTATCGGTAGGGGATGAGGGAATACTTAAAGCACTCGTCGGGATGGAAGTGATCGCAGCCCTTGCGACTCACAGTAGGGGGGAAAAGATGTTTCCCTTCATTTTCATTCACGTAGAAGCTATTATCCCCGTCGGGGAGCAAAAGGGCCATGGGATAAATCGGGGTAAAATGATCGCTTAGGGAACCACTGGGGTTGAGGTTGTCCCTGACGATGGAGCGGGCGATCTCCCGGGGATTGTAGTCACCCTCAAGGAGCCCTCCATGGATGCTCAACTCCTCAAACCTCTCCCGGAGGTTCTCCTCCAGCTCGCCATAGGTCGTATTGGACGGATCCGTCATGGCCTGGTGGATGAGGGCGATGTCCTCTAGAAGCAGCCAGTGGTAGTGTTCCTCCCCCCACTTGCACGTGAGCTCGTTATGCCTGTCGGGATCGCAGGCCCTGAATTTCCAGCCATTTCGATAAAAATTGTAGCCATGGAGGAGGACCAAGAGTGGGAATTGCCCTGGATTTCCTTCCTTCTCGGGAAGGATGAGAAAGAAATCCTTCTCCTTTCCCAAAGTCTTGGAGAAAAAGGTCTCGGGGCGAACGTGGTACGTGAACCTCACCGGGCCGCTGGGTGAAAGGAGATACGCCAATTCAGGGTGATCCGCGCAACACGTTCGTGCTTTCGACCGCGCTGACGATGAGATCAGGACAATACCGATGGCAAAACAGGCGGGCCATCTCACTGCACGTCCTTGCCTCGGCGAGATTCGAGGCCTAAGACAACGGAAGTCTCGATCTGCCTTGGGGGAATATGCCAATACCTTTGCAGAAGCTCGTCCTTGTTGCGCAAAAGGCGAAACCCGTTTTTCTCATAGAATCGAATGGCCCAGGTGGCGTCCGACCACGTCCCTACCAGGAGTCGCTTTTTGGTCAAGGACTTGGCGTAACTCAGCAGGGAACTTCCAATGCCTCGCCCCTGTTGGTTCCCCAAAACATAGGTATGTCGGATGAGGATGACGTCTCCGACCGGCTGAAACCCCATTACGCCCAACAGCCTCCCTTCCTCCTCCCAACCGAAAAAGGTCATCTCCTCCATCTCCCTTTTCAGCTCGGCCAGGGGCATATAGGGTTCATGCCAGCGATCCGACGGAATGACGCCCTTATAAGCCGAAGCGGCGTCATTGATGACATGATAGATGGACTCCCTGTCGGAGGGTTTACATATCCGGATCATTGGGCACCACGGGGGGCTTTCCTTTGGCCCCAGTCCCCTACACGGATTTTTCGGCCTTCAGGGAATCCTCAAGGACATCCACCTTGGCCAAAAACCCCGCCAATTGAGTTTGCCCTGGGGTTACAGGGCGCATTTTATCGATGAAGGGTCTCCCCGGGCACCTCTTCTTCGATTCATCCAGGAGCTTATTGAAGGCATCGGCGGCCTCTTGACCAATCACCCCAGCGGGATCCTTTTCGGCCTTGGCCTTGTAAGATTGACGTATTGTTCGCGCCGTTTCGACTAAATCGGATGTGGGCACATTCATCACCCCCTTTATCCATAAGGCATGATGCTCATTAACGATAGTGCACCTTCTCCCATTTCCCCGTCTCCGCGGAACGATAGCACGCCTCGGCTATGGCCACGGCTCTCAATCCGTCGTCAATAGTCACGGGGAAAGGAACCCCCCGGGAAAGGCCCTGATAAAAGGCCTTCAGTGCCTCGCGGACGGTGGGGACCGGGTTCCCCAAATCGAAGGACCTCCTCTCCGTCCCCCTCAATTCGTAGAGATAGTGGTGGACGTGGTCTGCGACGAGTTGCCCATTCTCCCCGGCCACCTCGATCAAACCATTGCGTCCCTTCGTACCCCTCGATCCCATAATCGAAGCGAGGATGCCGCTCTTTTCGAGGGTCATGATGGCGGAGAAGTTATCCTCTGTATCCCTCGTGAAGACCCGATCAATCTTACACGATACCTTATCGACTTCCTCCTGGGTAAGAAACCGAAGGAGATCGAAGCTATGGACTCCAGTATGCAGGACGATGCCTCCCCCGGAAAGGATCCGTTGATCCAGCCAAGCCAAAGGAGAGGGCTCAAACCTCTGGCTAAGGTAAATGGAATGGAGAGGCCCCAATGCGGGAATGCGAGCCCTGACGGCCGAAACCATGGCATTGAACCGGAGGGTTTGAGAAACCATCAGGCGAACACCGGAACGCAATATTGCCCTACGGATCCGAGCCGCCTCGTCAAGGTTGATCGCCATCGGCTTCTCCAGAAGGATGTGTTTCCCATGAAATGTGGCTTCTTCACATACCTGCAGGTTGAGGACCGGGGGTAGGGCCACCACGACAGCATCTATGGATTTATCGGATAAGAGATCAGAATGGCTTTGAAAATAGCGACACCCGTATTTCCTGGCCTGTCTTTCCCCCTCTTCGGCGTTCCGACGCCAGAGGCCGAGGAGCTCTATTTCGGGTAAATCCTCATGGATATGTTTGGCATACCGACTTCCGTGTTTGCCAACGCCGATAAGGCCGACGCGAAGCGGGGGTTTCATGATCGTAGATAGGCCCAACAAATCCGAGCCTCTATTTTTTTGAACTGGCTTTTATATAGTCTCTCCAGAAAGGGGAAATTTCCCGAAGCCTCTCGATGATGGGAGGGAGCTGTTCCAAGATATAGTCGATGTCTTCATCGGTATTATAAATGCTCAAACTGAAGCGAACGGACCCGTGGGCCGCGGTAAAGGGAATCCCCATGGCCCTGAGCACATGGGAAGGCTCCAGGGATCCCGAGGTGCATGCCGATCCCGATGAGGCGCATATCCCGAGGTTGCTGAGCATTAACAGGATGGATTCTCCTTCCACATACTCGAAACTCACGCTCAGCGTATTGGGAAGGCGGTGTTCGCGATCGCCATTAACCAAAGTACCGGGAATCCTTTCGAGAAGCCCCTGTTCCAATTTATCCCTGAGGAAACGGACCCTGTTATTCTCCTCTTCCAGATGGCGAGCAGCCAGCTCACAGGCTTTTCCCAGGCCAACAATATGGGGAATATTCTCCGTTCCGCCCCGTCTCCCCCCCTCCTGATGTCCCCCAATGAGAAAGGGGGAGAATTTAGTGCCCTTTCGGATGTAAAGTACCCCAATTCCCTTAGGGGCATGGAGCTTATGTCCGGAAAAGGAGAACATATCCACGGGGCTCTTCCTCATATCGACGGGGATTTTTCCCACTGCCTGAACGGCATCGGTATGAAAGGGAATACCCCGGGATTTGACGATTTGCCCAATCTCCTCGATGGGAAAGATGACTCCCGTTTCATTGTTGGCATACATAACGCTGACCAGGGCAGTATCGTCCGAGATGGCTGCTCGGAGCTCATCCAGGTCCAACCTCCCCTCTCGGTCAACCGAAAGCATCGTAACCCGATACCCCTTCTTCTCCAGATGCTTACAGAGGGTCCACACCGCTGGATGTTCCACCCGCGTAGAGATGATGTGTCGTTTTTCGGGGTAACTTTCCAAGGTCCCGAGGATAGCCGCGTTATCGCTCTCGGTTCCGCAGCTGGTAAAGACGATCTCATCAGGACTCGCCCCAATAACATCAGCCGCATTTTTCCTCGCGTCCACCATCGCCTTCTGCGCCTCACCCCCCTTGAAATGCATGCTGGAGGGATTTCCATAGAGGTCTTGCAGAAAAGGCTTCATGGCCTCAAAGACCTCTGGTGCAACCTGAGTTGTTGCATTATTGTCCACATAGACGGTTCTCACTCCCTCACCTCCACGGAGATGTCCTCTGCGACGAACTCCCTGAGCTTTGCCTCAACG
>CAYFXP010000299.1:0-15873 GCA_964346935.1 uncultured Syntrophobacterales bacterium | reverse complement strand
CAATGAGCAACACGATAAGGGTTATCTCTGGATGATTCTTGGTAATGCTATTGGCGATACTCTGCAGAAGCATGGTCTTCCCTGCCCTCGGCGGCGAAACGATCAATCCCCTTTGCCCTTTACCGATGGGGGTGAGCAGGTCCATTATCCTCGCCGAAAGGTTTGCCGCCTCCTTTTCGACCTCCAACTTAATCCTCTCCGCGGGGTAGAGGGGCGTCAAATTATCGAAGATAATCTTCTCTCGCGCCACATCCGGATCTTCCAAGTTGACGTTCTCAACCTTGAGCATTGCAAAATATCTCTCGGTATCCTTCGGCGGTCTAATCTGTCCAGATACCGTATCCCCTGTTCTCAGGTTGAATCGACGGATCTGGGAAGGGGAGATATAGATATCGTCGGGGCCGGGTAAATAGCTGTAGTCTGGGGCCCTTAAAAACCCGAAGCCGTCGGGCAGAATCTCCAGAACTCCCTCGCCGTAAATCAAACCGTTTTTTGCAGTTTGGGCCTGTAAAATGGAGAAGATAAGCGCTTGCTTCACCATTCCGCTTGCACCCTCGACCTTCAGCTCTCTTGCGATTTCGGTGAGATCGCCGATCTTCTTCTGTTTCAACTCATTCAAGTTCATCTGTTGCTCCTTTATCATCCTCGTTTCTCGTGTCTCAATGGTGCAAGGGAATAGAATGGTGTCCTTCATACCCCTGCCCCACGGCCATCAGTTCCCCATGAATCTTCCTCACCTGTTCCCTTGTCTCCTCCGGTGATCCGTCCGTATTTATCACATAGTCGGCGTATTTCAATTTCTCCTTTAAGGGCATTTGGGCCCTCACCCGACGCATCGCCTCCCCTTCACTGAGGCCGTCCCTACCCACCAATCGCCTCATCTGATTCCTCTTGCTCGCCGAGATGACTATTATCTTATCCATTTCTCGAAACGTTCCCGTCTCGATTAACAGCGCGGCATCGACGAGAACCATCGCGTCGGGGTTTTTCCTCCGAATCTCTCTACGCCTCCTATCTATCTCCCTCTTGATTTCGGGATGCATCATTCTATCGAGTGCTTCCCTTTCCGCTTTGCGGGCAAAGATCTTTTGGCCCAATTTCAGCCGATCGATAGTCAAATCCCCCTTGCGAATCTCCTCCCCGAAGTAATCGATAACCTTCCTCCAAAGGGGCTTATGGGGACTGATTAATTCCCGTGCTATGTTATCCGCATCGATAATAATGGCGCCCAGCGTCTCAAATTCCTTGGATACGGTACTTTTCCCGCTGGCAATGCCTCCTGTCAATCCAATGGTTAGCATTTCCGTCGAATTGTCTAAATGGGAGTTGTGTTCGGACGATTTCCTCAGATGTCCAGATTCCGTGCCATCAAGGCGTTATCCTCTATAAACCGTCGCCTTTCCTCAACCTGATCGCCCATGAGAACGCTGAATATTTCATCGGCCTCAACCGCATCCTCAATGGTTACCTGGAGAAGGCTACGCCTTTCGGGGTTCATTGTCGTCTCCCACAATTGTTCCGGGTTCATCTCTCCAAGGCCCTTGTATCTTTGGATAAACACCCCTTCTTTGCCGAGGGCCAAAATGTGCCGGAGAAGCTCTTCCCCGGAATTGAGTAATGTTTCCCTCCCCCTTGATGATACGAGGACTGGTGACTTTTGAAGCTGGCCAATCTCCTTTTGGAGGGTGAAGAGGCTTTTATATTCGACCGAAGAGACGAGATCCCAGTTTATCCGATTGATTATCTTCTGTCCGTTATATACATACGTGAGATGTAATTCAAAAAGATTGTGCTCCTCATCCTGTACAATTTCAGGGGGCTCAAAGCCCTTCTTCAGCATGATCTCCTTCAGAGCGATGAGATTTCCCATTTCCTCAAAGCTCGATTTCGTCCGGATTTCATTGTGGAGCAATACCTCTATCACAGCGGTGTGATACCCCCTATTTACAAGCTTTGATTTTAAGTAGTTATATTGCGATAGTTTGTCTAAAAGTGACGTCAACTTCCGCCCTGTTAGCCGAGCCCCGGAATCCTTAACCAACACCGCTATCTGTTGCGTTGCGCGTTCCAATAGGTGTCGATTAAAGGAAGTGTCGTCCTTAATGTAGCTCTCCTTTTTCCCCTCCTTCACCCGGTAAAGAGGGGGTTGGGCAATATGGAGATATCCCTTCTCCACAATCTCAGGCATTTGCCTGTAGAAGAATGTCAGTAAGAGGGTCCTTATGTGAGATCCATCCACGTCCGCATCCGTCATGATAATGATGGTATGATATCTCAGTTTGGAGATGTCATTCTCTTCACTTGAAATCCCCGTTCCCAATGCGGCTATAATGCTTTTAATCTCTTCATTGCTGAGCATTTTATCAAACCGGGCCTTTTCAACGTTCAATATCTTCCCGCGTATTGGTAAAATTGCTTGGTTTGAACGGTCTCTTCCCTGTTTCGCTGACCCGCCGGCTGAATCCCCTTCAACGATATAGAGCTCGCTTCTGGCAGGATCCCTTTCTTGACAGTCCGCCAGTTTGCCAGGGAGGGTCTCTCCTTCCAGGAAGCCCTTTCTCCGAGTAAGTTCCTTTGCCTTCCTTGCTGCCTCCCGGGCCCGTGCCGCCTCAACTACCTTTGCTATACTTTTCCTGGCGATTTGCGGATTTTCCTCGAAGAAAGTGCCAAGTTTGTCGTTTACAAAGCCTTCAACAATACCTTTAACTTCGCTGTTTCCCAGCTTGGCTTTCGTCTGCCCCTCGAACTGCGGCTCTGGGATCTTAATGCTGATAACTCCTACCAACCCCTCCCGGACATCCTCTCCGCTCAGATTTTCCTTTAATCCCTTGAGAAGGTTATTGTTTGTGGCATAGGAGTTAATTGTCCGTGTTAGAGCTGCCTTAAAACCTATGAGGTGTGTTCCTCCCTCCTGCGTCCTGACATTGTTTGCATAGGAAAAGAGCGTTTCATTATAGCCTTCATTGTATTGAAATGCGATCTCGATATCGACTGAATTCCTCTGCTCCTTTAAGTATATTGGCTTCGGGTGAACACAGTTTCGTTTCTTGTTTAAAAATTCTATGAAGGAGGCGATTCCTCCTTTGTAGATAAACTCGTGCGTCTTATCAGTTCTTTCATCTGTTGCCCTTATGAGGAGTCCCCTGTTGAGAAAAGAGAGTTCCCTTAATCGTTGGGATAACAGCTCAAAACTGAAGGAAGTTGTGTCGAATATCGCACTATCCGGCTTAAAGCGAATCTTAGTGCCGGTCTTCTTCGTCTTTCCAAGCACCTTAAGCGGTGTTTTCGCTTCACCCCGCTCGTATGCCTGTTGGTAGACCTTGTCCTCGCGCCTGATTTCCAATTCCATGTACTCGGATAGTGCATTGACCACTGAGAGCCCGACGCCGTGAAGTCCCCCAGAGACCCGATAGCTCAAGTTATCGAATTTCCCCCCGGAGTGGAGCTTCGTCATAACGACTTCGACCGCGGGCTTTTTTTCCTTCTTATGAAGGCCAACTGGGATTCCCCTGCCGTTATCTTCGACGGTGATGCTATTGTCTATGTGGATTGTCACCTCGATTTTGGTGCAATACCCCGCCAGCGATTCGTCTATGCTGTTATCTACCAATTCATATGCCAGATGGTGGAGGCCCTCCATCCCGGTATTGCCTATGTACATAGCCGGTCTCTTACGTACCGCACTTAACCCTTCCAGCACCTTTATATGTTCCTCGGTATACTTGATTGCCCGCTCTGGCGTCGTGGGTTCCATAGGCTAGACCCTCATTGGCATGATTACATACAGCGGATTCTCTCCAGATGCTGGTCTAATAATAGCTGCGCTTGTCTCATCCTTGACTTCTATGATAAGCTCTTCTTCATCTATTTCGTTAACCGCGTCAAGAATATACCTCGCGTTGAAGCCAATATTCAGTTCATCTCCATCATACCGTGCCGGGAACTCCTCCATGGCATTTCCAATATCTTGAGTGGAAGAATATAACTCTATAGCTCCCTTCTTAACCGTAAATTTTACGCCTTCGATCCTATCGATTGCAATTGTTGAAACTCTCCTCAAGCACGCTGCAAATTCTCGAGTATTTAGCCGGAGTAGTTTATCATTCTCCCTCGGTATCACCTGCTGGTAGTCCGGAAATTCGCCATCTATAAGTCTAATGATGATAACAAATAGACCCGCTCGTACCACACAACTCGTTTCCCTTAAAGATATTTTTATCTCCCCTGGGTGTTCCGCGGCTATTTTCTTAAGTTCGTTTAATCCTCTCTTGGGAATTATTACACCCTTTTCCATTGTTGGCAATTGAGCAGTTTCCCTATCTATCATGGCCAGCCTGTGGCCATCCGTTGCCACCATTCGCGCAACGTTTTTCTGTTCTGAAGAGATTCCTTCAAAGAAGACACCGTTTATGTTATACCTCGACTCCTCTGTGGACGCAGCAAAAATAACCTTCTCTATCATTTCCCGTATACTTAACGATTCAAGTTCAAAAAGATCCTGTTCCGAATGTGAAGGTACTGATGGAAACTCCATTGGATCAAGGCCACTCAAGTTAAATGTTGCATTCTTACAAGTAATCTTAGCCCAATGATTTTCCATTCCCTGAATGGAAATTGAAGCTTCTGGAAGTTCCCTTACTATTTCGTAGAGTTTTCGTGCCGAGACACAAATCTTTCCTTCCTCTTTGATCGTCTTACAAGGAACCTGTGATATTATCGAAGTCTCTAGATCCGTTGTGGTTAATCGGATTTGGTTCGTATTTGATTCAATGAGGACATTGCTTAGAGCAGGAATACTACTCCGCTTTTCGGCAATTCCTTGGAGAGTGCTAATAGATTTTAATAAGTCTTTCTTATCAATTTCGAATTCCATAACTTTCTCCTCATAATAGAGATTTAGTATTAATATTTAAATACAGTAAAATAGTTAGCAACTTGCGGAACTAGCTAAAATATAAGGGTTTGTGTTTGTAAGAAAATTGTCAAAAAGCCATCAACTTTGAACGAAAGAGCTAAGTTCCTAGTTGAGAATGTTGGTTTTTGATAAAGATTTGTTAGTTTCAATTGGTGCTAGCTCGCGAGCCGGGACTTGATCTGTTGGATAAGGCCAGTAAGCTTCTGGTCTGTCTGCATTTGTCTGTCCATTTTATTAACGGCATGTAACACGGTTGAATGATCTTTTCCCCCAAATCGCTCACCAATTTCAATGAGTGATAACTTGGATAGTTTTCGCGAAAGATAAATTGCTATCTGCCGGGCAAGAACGATTTGCTTGGTTTTTTTCTTTGCTTTCAGGTCGGAGACCCTAAGATTGAAGTAGGATGCAACTGTTTTTTGAATAGATTCAATAGGTACTGACCGTTCTTCGGGCTTAATAATATTCCTTAATACATCCTTGGCCAAATCCAGGGTAATATCAGCGTTAGTGAGCTTGGAAAAAGCCCCGATTCTTATGAGACATCCCTCCAATACTCTAATATTGGATGAAGTATTCGAGGCCAAAAAGAATGCAACATTATTGGGAACCAAAATGTTTTCTAGTTGGGCCTTTTTCTTAAGGATCGCTACCTTCGTTTCTATGTCCGGGGCCTGAATATCTGCTATGAGGCCCCATTCGAAGCGCGAGCGGAGCCGTTCTTCAAAATTCGTTATGTCTCGAGGGAATTTATCGCTCGTTACCACTATTTGCTTCCTTGCTTCGTGCAGGGAGTTAAATGTGTGGAAGAACTCCGCTTGTGTTCTTTCCTTTCCAGCGATGAACTGAATATCGTCGATGAGGAGCACGTTCATATTCCGAAATTTTTCTCGGAATTCCCCCATCTTTTCGTATCGAATTGAGTTAATGAGCTCATTAGTAAATTCCTCGGCCGACAAATAGCAGATTTTGTTTAAATCCGAACCAATGGTATTGTGAATTATGTGGTTACCTATGGCATTCAGAAGATGTGTTTTTCCAAGCCCTACCCCACCATAAATAAAGAGGGGATTGTAGTTTTTTCCCGGAAGATTGGCTACAGCGAGGCATGCTGCATTGGCAAACTGGTTGCTCGGCCCAACCACGAAGTTCTCGAATGTGTACTTCTTATTGAAGGTAATGTGGCCTAGACCCGGGGGCTGGTGTCTTAACATCAGCCGCGGCGGGTGAGTTTGAGCCACAGGCCTCTTTGTCAATTTAAAGATGATCTCGCATTCCTTACCCAAGACTTGCAAGAGTGCCCCCTTAATTAACGGCAGATAGTTCTCCGTTAGCCAGTGCTGAAAGAACTTGTTTGGGACCTCTACCTCCAGGGCACGTTCCGTAAGTAACAGGGGAATGATTCGTGTCATCCATACACGGTAGTCGTTATGGCTGACTTTACCCTTGACCTGGTCAAGCACTGCATTCCAAACTTGTTCAGTGACTATGGGGTCCATAATGAGATGGGTTGGCCAATGAGAGGTAGAGTTCTATTGTGTTAGGTTTTCAACAGAATTATCCACAATTGTGGATAAACAAAGCCCCCTTACGGAGAAGGAAAAGAGTGACTAAGGGAAAATTTGCATCTAGTAGAGAATGCCCCACGGAGAATTGCAAATAAAGGAGCACATTTAAACATAGCACAAAACGAATCGGAAATCAAGGGATTTCGTTCCGGTCAATTGAATAGGGAATTAATAACCGCTTCGCTTGGGGTCAGGGAGCCGCCTTTACATGAGGCCCTTTGAGGGGAGGACGGCGATACCCACAAGGTTTTCCCCGGGGTCAAGGCCGATCAATTTAACCCCTTGTGTATTTCTTCCCATTATGGATATATTGGAAGCTTTTAGCCTGATGATTTTTCCTTTCGTACTAATAAGGACAAGGCCGTCCTCATCAATAAGCTGCTTAATTCCAATCATCTCGCCGTTGCGCTCAGTAGTCTTGATGGTGATGATCCCCTTACCTCCCCGGTTTTGAGCCCTATATGCGGCGGTTTTCGTTCGCTTTCCGAATCCATTTTCAGTGACCGTTAGGACGGTTGTTCCGTCTTTGACGATTTCCATTCCCACGACCTCGCTCCCATTTACGGCGATTCCCTTAATCCCCCTCGCCGTTCTTCCCATGGGCCGGATTTGCTTCTCTGAAATGCGTATCGCCATTCCGCCCCTTGTGCCCAAGAGGAGCTCTTGGGTTCCATCGGTTAATTTAGCGGATATGAGCTCATCGTTTTGTTCGAGGTGAATAGCCAATATTCCCCCGCTTCTTGGGTGGCTGAAGGCTGAGAGATCGGTTTTTTTAACGATTCCGCGCCTCGTGGCAAAGGCGACATATTTACCGGAGGAAAAATCCCTTAAGGGAAGGGTTGCGGTAACCTTCTCCCCCGGGGCCACCTGGAGTAAATTTACTATTGCCTTACCCCGTGAAGCTCTGGCCCTTCGGGGAACCTCATGGACCTTAAGCCAATGGACTTTTCCATAGTTGGTGAAAAAGAGCATGTAACTATGGGTGGAAGCAACGAACAGGTTTTCCACAAAATCCCCTTCTTTTGTGACCATCCCGATCTTACCTTTCCCGCCTCGATGCTGAGATTGGTAAAGGCTAACGGCATTTCTCTTTATATAACCTCCGTGGGTAATGGTTACGACCATATCCTCTTCTGCAATCATATCTTCTACATTGATTTCCGAAACCTCTCCGATAATTTCCGTTCTCCGTTCATCGCTAAATTTGTCTCGAATCGCTGACAGCTCTTCAACGATGATATTGAGAATTAGAGCATCGCTGGCCAAGATTTCCTTCAATCGAGCAATCGTCTTTATTAACTCCTCGTACTCCTCCACGACCTTTCCCCGCTCAAGGGCGGTAAGCCTTTGGAGCCTCATGTCCAAAATCGCCTGAGCTTGTTCCGTGGATAGGGAAAGTTTGGCCATTAATGCGTCCCGGGCATCTTGGGGGCGCTTAGATCTTTTTATAATGGCGATGACGGAGTCGATTTGTTCGATGGCGAGCTTTAAACCTTCCAAGATGTGGGCCCTGACCTCAGCCTTATCGAGCTCGAAGCGGCACCTATTAATCACAATTTCTCTCCGGTGCTCGATAAAAAGGGAAAGCATGTCCTTAATGTTCAGCAGTCTCGGCTGATTGCCGACTAGTGCCAGCATGGTGATCCCAAAAGAGATCTCCATCTGAGTGTGATTAAAGAGCTGATTGAGAATGACTTGCGGAACCTCGTTTTTCTTCAATTCGATAACAACCCGCATCCCTTCTCGGTCGGACTCGTCCCTCAAAGAATGGATTCCTTCGATTACCTTTTCCCTTACTAACTCAGCAATCCTCTCGATAAGCCGGGATTTGTTCACTTGATACGGAAGTTCCGTGATCACGAGGCAGTGACGATCCGTTTTCTTGGGCTTCTCTATAATGACCCGAGCCCTTACCCTAATAACGCCTTTTCCGGTTTTATAGGCGGACCGGATGCCTTGTCTCCCAAGGATAAAGGCTCCCGTAGGAAAGTCGGGGCCGGGCATTATTTCAAGCAGGTCATCGACTTCAATCCCGGGCTTGCGTATCAGCGCGATGACCGATTCAATGGCTTCTAAAAGGTTGTGTGGAGGGATGTTTGTGGCCATTCCCACGGCAATGCCCGAGGACCCGTTGACGAGAAGGTTTGGAAATTTCGTTGGAAGGATAACAGGCTCTCGTAGGGACTCATCATAGTTTGGGACAAATTCTACTGTGTTTTTACCGATATCTTCCAGTAATTCTGCGGCGAGTTTGGACATCCTCACCTCGGTATATCTCATGGCAGCAGGGGAGTCGCCATCGATAGAACCGAAATTTCCCTGTCCGTCAACCAAGGGGTACCGCAACGAGAAATCTTGAGCCATCCTGACAACGGAATCATAGACGGCCCCTTCCCCATGGGGATGATATTTTCCAATCACATCGCCCACCACGCGGGCTGACTTCTTGTAGGGCTTATCCCAATGATTTTTCAACTCGTGCATGGCATAGAGAGTTCGCCTGTGAACTGGCTTGAGCCCATCACGGACATTCGGCAAGGCGCGGCCTACGATGACGCTCATGGCGTACTGCATGTAGGAGGTTTTCATTTCATCTTCGATGCTTATGGGGATATTTCCTTGGACCACTGATTTATCTCCTCTGGGATGCAAAGTGGGACGAAAACAAGAATCAATACAATAAATTAGAACAGAGAGACGGCGTTGTCAACTACTGTAAGATTTATGAAAGCGAGGGATAGGGGGCGGTATTGACAAATTGGGGTTATTATGATTATTTACTAAATTTAATCACTTTTGACTGAGATTTTTCAAGCTTTCGGAGAAGACATGAAGAGGACTTTCCAGCCAAGTAATATTAAGAGGAAAAGGCAACATGGATTTAGGGCTCGAATGCGAAGCAGGAATGGGAGGCATATTCTGAGGAGGAGAAGGAGTAAGGGGAGGAATCGGTTAGCCGCCTAGAGGCTGGGACAATAATATCTTTGGGTTTCGGTTAGCGATGGAGAGTTCTTACGGAAGGGGACACAGATTCTCCAAAACGGCGGATTTTTGGAAGGATCGCAGGAAAAGAAAGAAGTTCGATACTGAACACTTTTCGCTCATACTAAGGAAAAACAACAAGGACGCGAGGAGATTGGGGCTCGTTGTAGGAAGGAGGGCGGGAGGGGCGGTTTCAAGGAACCGAATCAAACGGCTGATTAGGGAGTTTTTCAGGTTAAACAAGGAAAAGATTCCCGAATCATCAGACCTCATTGTTTTGGCGAAGGAGGATGTTAGGATCAGGGGATATCGAGAGGTCTTCGACGAATTGAGGGTCATATTTAATTAGTCAGGGGCACGGGGTTGGAAATCAGGAGAGGTGTAATTCTTCTAATTTGGTTTTATCAACGCATCATATCACCGTTATTCGGGCCTACCTGCCGATTTATTCCCAGCTGTTCTCAATATACCGTTGATGCCATCGAACAATACGGGATCATGCAGGGAGTTTGGCTTGGATTGCTGAGAATTCTCAGATGCCATCCTTTTCATCCTGGCGGGTATGATCCGGTTCGGGATTGTGGGGGGAAAGGCTAGGGGAATCTTCCAGTATGGAAAAAAGGGCAGTTATAGCCATAGTATTATCGATACTTGTCCTCGTGCTGTATCAGAAGTTCTTTATAAAAGAGCCCCCAAGGAAGCGCGAAGAAAAGAAGGCGGTAGAGAGAATGGAGCCGCTGCCGCCCGAGCCAGAGGTATCGGAGATGGCGGCTCCGGGGAAAGTGCGGGAGGGGGAGGTTGCGAGAGAAAGGGAGAGGTTTGTTGCGGAGAAAGTCACGGACGAGAGGGGGAAAAGGTTCAGGGATGTGACCGTTGAGACGGGGTTATACTCGGCTATGTTCTCGAATTACGGCGGAAGACTCAAGAGTTGGAGGCTAAAGGACTACAAGAATCATGTGGAATACGGGAAGTTCATTCGGTGGTTTCAGGAGACCGAGAATAAAGTCAGGAAGCTTCTACCATTTCTTGGTCAAACGCCCATTCCCGAGGGGAAGCCCGAACCGGTTGAGTTGGTGACAGCGGAGGACTTGGTAAACCTTCCCCTGGCAATAGAGGTCTATGAAGGAAAGGGGAGGGTCGATTTTGGCCCCATGGATGTCGATCGTGAGGGGAGCGCTCTGGGAGGGCACATGAGGGAGGGGGCCCTGTTGTTCAGGGGAAGCTCTCCTGGAGGTGTTGAGGTATCCAGGAAATACCGGTTCTCCGATGATACCTATCGGGTAGATATGGAGGTTCGGATCAAGAACCAAGGGGAAAGAGTGAGGGAGGTGAGCGTAGCACTGGTATGGTTTGAGATGATGATGGAGTCAAGGTCCCGGGCATTTTCAGGCCCGGTGGTCATGGTGGACGGAAAGGTGGAGGAAATAAAGAAGAAGGAAATAAAGAAGAAGTTCAAGAAAGGCGAGGAGGTGTTGGTATCAGGTGATATTCAGTGGTTTGGGAGTTCCATGGCTGAAGGGAACGTGAAAGATGAGGGAATGAGAAAACCTTTTTTCCTCTCCCTCATCGTGCCCAAGGAGAACGAGGGAGTAAGGCTTGGGATAGGGATGAAAGATGAAAAGCTCATGTACAGCCGGGTCGTTCATCCTGCCCGCAGTATCCCCGAGGGGGAAGAGGCAGTATACACCTATCAGTTTTACCTCGGGCCAAAGGTTATCGATTTCTTAAAGGAGTTGAACGTTGGGGCGGGGAAGGTCGTCCGCTATGGATGGTTTACGCCTATTGCCAAGATACTGCTTCACTTCATAAGGTTTACCCATAAGCTTACGAACAACTATGGTGTCGATATTGTTATCATCTCCATTTTATTGAAGATCATCTTTTGGCCCCTGACGAAAAAGAGCTATGTATCGATGAAGGAGATGCAGAAGGTACAGCCAGAAATGGCGATGCTTCGGGAAAAGTACAAGGACGACAAGGCTCGGCTCAACAAGGAAATGATGGACCTCTATAAGAGGAGGAAAGTAAACCCCTTGGGCGGATGCCTTCCCATGGTGGTTCAGATACCGATCTTCTTCGCCCTTTATTGGGCCCTCATGGGTTCCATTGAACTGAGACACGCCCCCTTTATCCTTTGGATCCAGGACTTATCGTACCGGGATCCGATTTACGTTTCACCGATCTTGATGGGCGCATCAATGGTTTGGCAGCAGAAGATGACCCCGGCAACGGGAGATCCAAGGCAGGCGAAGATGATGATGATCATGCCCATCGTCTTTACCTTTCTCTTTTTGAGTTTCCCCTCAGGGCTGGTTATCTATTGGCTGGTTACCAATATTCTAACGATAGGGCAGCAGTATCTAATCAACAAGGTGCGGAAATAAGAGAGCAACGAAAATGGAAGGAAAGGATAGAGATTTGGAAGAGGAAGAAGGTATGGAAGATGAGTCTCGTGAAGAAGGAGAAGGTGGAGGACTTTTCGATGGATCCCCCAAGCCCTTTCGCTTTGAAGAAGAAGGGTATTGGGAGTCCATCACCGTGGAGGAGGATGAGACGGAGAAAAGGGTTGCCTGGCTCAGAAAAACCCTCAACGAGATTATAGAGCGAATGGGATTCAAGGCTCATGTAGAAGCCCAGAAGAAGGAGGGTCAACTTCTTCTCGAAATCAAGGGTGATGGAAGCGGTCTCATGATCGGGAAGCACGGGCAGACCCTTGATGCCCTGCAGTATATCATGAACAAACTCGCCGCCCATCGGTATAAGGAGTTGAAGGAAAGGGTTGTTCTGGATACGGAGAACTACCGTGGCAGAAGGGTTGCGGCCCTCGAGAACATGGCGCTGCGTATGAGGGAGAAGGTCAAGAAATCGAGGAAGGCTGTAACCATAGGGCCCCTGAACCCCCAGGATCGAAGAGTTATCCATATGGCGCTGAGCCGAGATGAAGATGTTCGAACGGAAAGCAAGGGGGATGGGTTCTACAAGAAACTGGTCATCGCGCCGAAAGATAGGGGGGGCAGGGGTTAAAGGAATTCCCCATACGGGTCCCATCTCACAGAATGGTCTTTGATGGCGAAAACGATACCATTGCGGCTATTGCCACACCCCACGGCGAATCCGGGATAGGTATCGTTCGAATCAGTGGTCCCTTATCGGAAAGGGTGGCCACGAGATTGTTTCATTCCAACAAGAAGCTCTCTCGCCTAAAATCCCACCATCTCTATTACGGGGAGATCATCGATCCGGAAAATGGAAATCCCCTCGATGAGGTTCTCCTTGCCCTGATGCGAAAACCGAAGACCTATACCAGGGAGGATGTTTTAGAGATCAACTGCCATGGCGGATATTTGGTCTTGAGGAGGGTTTTAGAGGTGGTACTAGGGCAAGGGGTCCGATTGGCCGAGCCGGGGGAGTTTACCAAGAGGGCGTTCCTGAATGGGAGAATTGACCTCTCCCAGGCTGAGGCGGTAGTCGACGTAATAAGGGCAAAGACGGCAAAGAGCCTTAAGATCGCCAATCAGCAGCTGAAGGGGGATCTTTCCCACGAGATCGAGGGCCTGAGGGAGCGCGTGGTTAGAAGTTTGGCGTCCGTTGAGGCTTTAATCGATTTTCCTGATGAGGAGATCGATGTGGATGAAGATGCGATCAGGGGGGATCTGGAAGAGGCCCAGAGGAACGCGGGCGAACTTATCGGGTCTTATGAGGAGGGAAAGGTCTACAGGGATGGGGTATCGGTTGGGATCGTGGGAAAGACCAACGTGGGGAAGTCGAGCCTCTTGAATGTCCTCCTGAGGGAAAACAGGGCCATTGTTACCCCCATACCGGGAACTACCCGAGATGTAATTGAGGAGGCGGTTAATATTCAAGAGATTCCCATCCGGCTGGTGGATACGGCCGGAATTAGGCGGGCATCCAATGCCATTGAAATGGAAGGCGTGCGGTTGGCAAAGGGCAAGGTGTCCGAAGCGGATATAGTGATACTGGTGATTGATGGCAGCAGGAGCTTGGATAAGTATGATTGGGACATCATCGATGAAGTGAAGGAGAAGAATAAGGTGGTCGCCGTAAACAAGATGGACCTCCCTATCAAAACCCCCGTGGAGCAGGTTCAAGCACTTTTTCCGAACACGAGAGTGGTGGAAATCTCTGCCCTGAGGAACTGGGGAATCGATGAATTGAAGGAATCCATCTATTGCACGGTGACGGGTGACGGAGTCGGACGTGAAGCCGGAGAAGTAGTAGTCGCCAATGCCCGACACAAGAGGGCCCTTGAGGAATCACGGAAATCCCTTGGACGGGCAAAGGAAGGGATTGAGGGAGGGGTTCCCACTGAACTCGTAGCCTTGGAATTGAGATCATGCCTCGATCATCTTGGAGAGATAAGGGGGGAGACGACGGCGGAGGAGGTTTTGGAGCACATATTCAGCCAGTTTTGCATCGGGAAATGAGATGTTTCACGTGAAACAATCAGTGCTGCTGGTCAACCCTTGGATCTATGACTTTGCAGCCTTTGACCTTTGGGCAAAGCCGCTGGGGCTCCTCTATATCGCGGCATTGCTGAGGAACAGGGGGCATAAAATCGAATATATCGACTGTTTGGATATCCACAATCCCAAGATGGTTGGGGAAAGACGCCTTCCGAAACGGAAGCAGTATCACCAGGGCCATTTTCTCAAGGAAGAGGTCGACAAGCCCCCGGCCCTCGCCTCGATACCCAGAAAATATCGTCGGTACGGCATAACGGAGGAGGCCTTTAGGGAACGATTAGAATCCGTGGGCGAGCCCAAGGTTGTTCTGGTGACATCCCTCATGACCTATTGGTATCCCGGCCCGTTTCACGTCATTCGACTGGTCAAACAGCGATACCCTAACTCCTCCGTGGTGATGGGGGGCATCTATGCGACTCTTTGCCCGGATCATGCCCGCAAGTACTCAGGGGCGGATCACGTATTGCCGGGAAATAGCTTTGCGAGGATATTGAGCATGGTGGAGGAGCTCATGGGAGGCCCCCCCCAGGGGGCACCCCAGCACTTTAATCTAGGCGGTTTGGACTTTCCGGCCTTCGATCTCTACCCAGGTCTCGATTATGGCTGTATAATAACCTCCCAGGGATGTCCCTACAGGTGCGATTACTGTGCGTCTTGGAAGATTGCCCGGGGGTTTAGTCAGCGCGCCCCCCAGAGGATAGTCGATGAGATTGCCCTTTGGAAGGATACTTTTAAGGTAAACGATATTGCTTTTTATGACGACGCTTTGTTGGTAAATTCGGAAAAACACTTCATTCCCATGGCGAGGGAACTGCTCCGAAGGGGCATGCGGTGCCGCTTTCATACCCCCAATGGTATCCATGGCAGGGAGCTGTCCGCTGAAATTGCGAGCCTGATGTATGAGGTCGGGTTCAAGACTATTCGCCTTGGTTTGGAGACGAGCGATGCCACCAGGCAAAGGAGAACTGGGGACAAGGTTACGAACAGGGAAATGGAGAGGGCCATTACGGTCTTGAGGGATGCCGGGTTTTCCGGAGAGGAGGTAGGGGTTTATATCCTTGCCGGGCTCCCGGGACAAAGGGTGTCGGAGGTTGAGGAGAGCATCCGGTTTGTCCGGGCATGCGGGGGGACCCCTAAATTGGCCGAATATTCCGCAATTCCCCAAACTCCTCTATGGGAAGCCGCTTTGAGGGTTTCGGAATTCGACTTGAAGGAGGATCCCCTTTTCCACAACAATTCGATCCTCCCGTGTCGTTGGGAGGGATTTACGTGGCAAGATCTTAACGAGTTGAAGGAGAATGTAAGGAGTTAATGGTTAGAAGTTGACGGGCTGTGGGCCAAAACCCATTCCGCTCACCGAAAATAATTTTTGACCATTCTAATGTTCGCTCCAGGGATATGGCCAATAGCCTCTCAAGGGGCAAGTTCTCCATATGCTCGCGCCAGTTCGATCCTTTTCAATGGCCTGGTGGCATGCGTCGCACACTAACCCGGCTGGTCCACAATTCAATGTGTTGGAAAATCCGGGGGTTCGGGTTCCCTAGATGAGGATTTTGTTGAGAAAATCCCGTGTCCTTGGGCTTTTGGGGTTTTGGAAGAAGCTGATGTCCGTTCCCCGTTCAATGATTCCCCCCTCGTCCATGAAGATGATTTCATCGGCCACTTCCCGGGCAAACCCCATCTCATGGGTGACCACGATCATGGTCATTCCGCCCTTTGAGAGGTCGATCATGACATCGAGGACCTCCTTGATCATCTCGGGGTCCAGGGCGGAAGTGGGTTCGTCGAACATCATGATCTTTGGTTCCATGGCCAGAGACCGGGCTATGGCAACCCGCTGCTGCTGACCGCCCGAGAGGTTGGCCGGGTATTCATGGGCCTTCTCCGGGATCCCCACCCTCTCGAGCAGCTCCGTGGCCTTGGC
>CAYFXP010000298.1:0-3190 GCA_964346935.1 uncultured Syntrophobacterales bacterium | reverse complement strand
CGGGAGGAGATCAGGCAAGGAAATTGGCAGATGACCTCAAGGACCGAAATGATCCGAAGGTCTATAACGTGGCGGAATTAGGGGTGGGACTCAATCCCAAATCCATAATGCAGGGAATTCAGCTCGAGGACGAGGGGGTCTTCGGAACGGTTCACATCGGGATCGGGACAAACCTGATGTTGGGAGGAAACGTCAAAGCGGCGATTCACTACGATCTGATCATGTGGGAACCTACCATCGAGCTTGACGGCAGAATCGTTCTCGAGAAGGGAAATCCCCGCCTTTAATTGCCCCACGGCCCGATTATCGGTGAGAAAGGGAGGAAAATGAAGAGACCGAAGCTCGAGTGCGTGCGCTGTTCCAAGGATTTTCCCCTTGAGCTCGTCAACGCCCGGTGCGGAGACTGCGATGAACCCCTGGAGGTTCGATATGACCTTGGTGCGATTCCCAGGGATTGGTTTACGGTCCCGAGAAGGGGGCCCTTTTTCGAGCGGTACGCCCCGTTCTATTGCTATCTGAAGACTGACGCATCTCTCTCCTTGGGAGAGGGGGGGACATCCCTGATCCGGGCCAACCACCTGACCGAAAAATTGCGGCTGAGGGAACTCCTGTTCAAGAACGAGACCCAGAACCCGACTTGGACCTTCAAGGATCGGGGCACAGCCCTGAGCCTCCAGAACGCGTTTTCCCTGGGTTATCGACGCATCGGAACCCTGTCCTCCGGCAACATGGGTGCCTCGGTGGCGGCTTTCGGGAGCAGGGCAGGCATGGATACGTTCATCCTCCTCAAGGAGAATGTTCCGAGGGAAAAGATTGACGCCCTGGCTGTCTACGGGGTGAAAGCCGTCCGGGTGTCCGGAAACTACGGGGATGTCTACATCAAGACGTCGGAGCTTGGAAATCGCTTCGACATCTATTTCAGCATCTCGGACGAACCCATGCGGGTTGAGGGGTACAAGAGCCTGGCCTTTGAGATCTGCGAGCAGATGAAATGGGAACCCCCAGATTACGTCGCCCTCCCCGTTGGCTCTGGGGGATTGTGCCGGGGCGTTCTGAAGGGATTTGAGGAGCTGCATGTGGTTGGCCTTGTTGGTACCGTTCCGAGGTTCATATGCGTTCAAACCGAGGGCTGCTCACCCACGGTTGACGCTTATGAAAAGGGGATCGACCGGATAGAACGTTTCGGCAATCCGTTAACTCTCGACCATGTCCTGGAAAACCCGTATCCCCCCAGTGGAAATCAGGTCATCCGGAAGATACGGGCCAACGGGGGAATTCTCCTCAAGGTCCGCAACGATGAGATCCTCAATGCTCAGTTGTTGTTAGCCCAAGAGGGAATCTTCGCCCAACCCGCATCGGCCACTGCCCTGGCCGGTGTCATTCGTTGTGCGGAAAAGGGCCTGATGTCGGAGGACGCCCGGGTCGTCTCCGTGGTGACGGGAAGTGGCCTGAAGTACCCCTCTGTGCTGAAGGAGTTCGACTACTCCCCGATCTCAACATCCCTTGAGGGACTGACGAGCGCATTAAGTAAGTTGATCGACTAGGCAAGGGATTTGTGGCTGTCTGGGTCCTAAAAGGGCCCTGTTTAAGCGACCTCGTGATATGGGGAAATAGATCGTCTCTAATCCAGCTCATCGAGCGCCCTCTTCAGCCTCTCCGTCCCCTCTTCCAGCTCCTCCATCGAAGTGGCAAAGGAGAGCCGGATGCGGTGCTGACCCCTTTCTCCGAATTCGGTTCCGCTTCGCACCATTATCCCCCTCTCAGCGAGATAGGTCGTCATCTCTCGGCTGGTGAGCTTGTGTTGAAAGCGGGGAAAGAAGTAGAAGGCGCCCTCGCACGGTGGCGTCGAGATCCTCTCTATCCCCTGCAAGGCCTTCTCTACGAATCGCATCCTCCTCTGATACTCCGCCTTCATGGATTCGACACAAGCCTGCGCGCCCGTGAGCGCGGCCACACAGGCTTTCTGGGCGGGGGCGTTAACACAGATAATCAGGGCCTTGTGCAATTCCACGAGGTCGCGGATCACCTTTGAGTCGGCGACGAGATAACCTACCCTCCAGCCCGTCATGGCATAGGTCTTCGAGAAGCTGTTCAGCACTATGGTCCGGTCGTTAACCTGATCGACCTGGCAGATGGAGAAGTGCTCGACTCCCCCGTAGAGGAGCCGGTGATAGACCTCATCGATGACTAAGAGGAGGTCATGTTCCAGGGCAATTGTGGCAAGCCCCCTTATCTCCTCCTCCTCCAGTACAGCGGCCGTCGGATTGCTGGGACTGGCGAGAAAAACCAACTTCGTTCTCTTGGAGATTCGATCTTGGATGGCATTCAGATCGAGATGAAAACGATCCGTAAGGGAAACGAAGACGGGCTTCCCGCCAAAAAGGGCGATGGTGTCCGCGTACGCAGAGTACCCGGGGTCAAAGACCAGAGCCTCATCACCCGGATTGAGATAGGTGGCGGAGATGATGTGAATGCCCTCGATCCCCCCCGCGGTGATCAGGACGTTCTCCGGATCGCGCTCAACCCCATAATCCCTCCTCAGGCTGAAGCAGATGGCTTCCCTCAGCTCCCTATCCCCATACGGGTCAACGTAGTGGGTGAAATTATCCCTCATAGCCTTCGTGGCGGCTTCCTGGATGTGGATGGGCGTCGGAAAATCCGGCTCCCCTCTATCCATTCTGACCGCCCCTTCAGGAACCACGATCTTTCTTTGAGACCGTTCGGATCCTTGGATTCGCTTGACCATTTCGGACATCTCAAACATGGAAACCCTCCTCAGTGCCCTTTACCTTCGGGGCGGCCCCACGCTCATTCCAGCCCCTTTCTTTTCATGATTTCATCGAGCCCTGGCCGCGTCGTCATGCCGGATTCAATCTCTGCCAGCCTCGTCTTCTCCCTCTCCATGATCCCTTTGACCTTATTGATGCATTCCGCAGTCAGGTCCTTTTTTACCACGATAACGCCATCGCCATCGGCCACGATGAAGTCACCCGGACGCACCACCTGTCCCCCGCATTGGATCGGGTAGTTAATCTCCCCCGGGCCTTCCTTAAAGGGGCCGTTTGGTGAAACCCCCGCTGCGAAAAGGCGAAATCCCATCCTCCTTATCTCCGCGGCATCCCGAACAGCGCCGTCCACCACCATTCCCGCAACGTGGAGCTTCATAGCCGTCCGCACCATGAGAAAGCCC
>CAYFXP010000297.1:0-6001 GCA_964346935.1 uncultured Syntrophobacterales bacterium | reverse complement strand
CGTCCACTTAGCAAGATCTGAGATTTCATAACCGAGATGGTGGATACCTTCCCCGTGCTCGTTTAGAAAATCTTCATAGATGGTCTTCCCCTCGAGAACCTGGATCAGCTCGTAAACGATATTTCCAACCCTGGTAAAGGCCAGTCGCATCTTAAAGTTACCCAGCTCGCCACGATATCGTCTATTGAAGTACTCCGGAATCATTTCCTTGAAGGGCTCGACGCCGAAATACTTACACAAATTCTCCATGGTCGTTTCAATATCACGGGTCACATAGCCAATATGGGTGGGTTCTGGAAGAATGAGTTTTTCAAGATCCTCTTTGCTCCCCATCGTGTAGCCCTCCTTACTTCAAATTGTGAGCGTCTCAATATGTCCTACCAACTCTGAATCAATCGCCGAAAGCTACACTCCCTCCCAACGCTTTCTGGGGCCACCGCGTTCAATCAACTCAAAGATAACTCCACCGATCTTTTCCGTATCCAGGTAAGCAAAGGCACGATTGGGGCCCCTTCCATTCATGAGAACTCCGATTCCCAGTTCCGCGTAGGCCGTTAATCGTTGGTCAAAATCCCCGTATACATCGAACCCCAGGTGGTGCAGCCCTTTTCGCCCTGCCTCCAGAAAGTCCCGGTAGATGGACCGGCCATAAAGGGGCTGGATGATCTCCACCTCCATGTCCCCGAGGCGGAAAAAGGCGAAGGAGCTGTTAAATTTCTCGGGTTCTCCCTTGTAGTACGTCTCGTCGTATCCCAGCTTCTGAAAATCCGGGAATCGTAAGATGGGCTCGATACAGAGCTTGTCCTGGTAGTACGTAACCGTCTCTTCCAAGTTGGGGACCACAATACCGACTTGCGTCAGGGGGGGAAGTTGAAGAATCTTACGAAGATCGTTCTCTTCGCTTCGCATGGGGGACCTCCTTTACTAAAACTTGATTGCTCCTCCGCAAACGCTTAAACATTGACCCGTGACGTAGTCACCGAGATCGGTAACGAGGAACTCCACTACTTTTGAAATGTCATCAGGCTCAGCTATTCTGCCGAGGGATATCTGATCTACGAATTTGTCCCTCCACCCCGGAATACTGAAAACGGTTTTTTCCAGGCGCTCGGTGCTTACGTAAGCAGGAGCAATGCAGTTCACCGTTATACCGTACGGCGCCAGCTCTTGAGCAAGGTACCTCGTGTAGGCTACCACTCCAGCCTTCGCCACACCGTAGGAAGCGTATACCCCTTCCTGCTGCGCCTGAAGGGCGGCCTGGGAGGCTGTATTGACAATCCTCCCCCATCGCTGGGCCTTCATCGCTTCGACAGCCACCTGGCAGCAAAAGATGGTACCCATGAGGTTTCGATCTATCGTAGCCCTGAGGTCCTTTTCTGAGACTGAGGAGGCAAAGCTCTGGGACACTTCCCCGACGAGTCCGCCTGCGTTGTTAATTAAGATATCGATGTGCTCAAATTCATCGAGCACGTTCTGGAACATGGCCTTGACTTCGTTTTGCTTGCTTACATCGGCTTCAATGCCGCTGCATCTGACGCCCAGGGCACGGATCTCATCCACGACGGTAGGGGCAGAAAGCTTTTCGCCGAACTCCTTGTACGATTCAAGATTGATGTCGTTGATCACGATGTCGGCACCGAGGCGAGCAAGGCGAAGCGCGTGGGAACGGCCAATACCTCTTGCCGCTCCTGTCACCAAAGCCAATTTTCCCTTCAGTTTATCCATTGCTCCCATTGAAATATTAGATCCCCAGAGCTTTTGGTTTACAAATGGCATCTCCGAAGCCTATCCCGTATCAGTAACTTTTACTAAGTGGACATATCCAGCAAACCTTACATGCGCGACCTCAACTCCGCCGCCACCTCCCCAATTACTAACGGGACTCCGGAGGTGCTGCAAGTGGTGATAAAACATCCTCATACGAGGCCTTAAGAGAAGTAATAACATCCAAAACCGTTGGCTGGCTCCTCATTAGAGCCTTTGCCAGTGCTTCTTCCAACTGCCCGGGTTCCTCAATCCGCTCCCCGCGACAGCCCATAGCCCTGGCAATTGCAGCATAATCGATATCTGCCAATTCAGATGCGATCACGCGGTCCCTTTGACCATGTTTCACCCAGCCGAGAGCGCGGTTGTTCAAAACTACCGTCACAATGGCAAGGTCCTCCTCGCGGGCTGTCATTAACCCGTTCATCGAAATTGTAAACCCACCGTCTCCGCATACCGCAACGACCTGGCGCTCGGGATAGACGAGCTTTGCTGCAAGCGCTGCGGGTATGGCATAGCCCATTCCGCCAATTGAGGCCGGAGAAATAAATGTTCCCGCGCGCTTCGTCTGAAAAAAGTGGGTCATGAACAAACGGTTCTCACCGGCATCGCAGGCAATGAAGGCATTATCCGATAAGGCGTTACCGATTTCGGCGATGATGCGTTGAGGAAGCATGGGCACCTCATTAGAAGCGCAATCCGGGGCGTTGAAGAAACCATACTTCCTTCGGGCTCCTGCCACTTTCTCTTTCCTCGAGGTAGCCGCCTCCTGCGACTCGCTTCCCGAGGCATGGAGAGATTTCGTTATTTGAGATAAGACTATAGCCGCATCACCACCAAGGGCGTGTTCGCAGGGAAACGTCCACCCCATATTTCTCGGCTCAATATCAATTTGAATAATGACCTGGCGCTCGGGGTCGAGGAGTTTAGGGTTCTCCCTCGCCGTGTCGCTTGGGGAGAGCTTCGACCCTACCGCGAGTACTACATCCGCGTCGGCGACAAGGGCGTTTGCCACTGGTAAACCGAAGGTGCCAAATACCCCGAGGGCCAACCCGTGGGTTTCGGGAAAGACCCCTTTGCCAGATGCCGTTGTGGCGACCGGGGCCCCGATCAATTCGGCGAGATTTTGTAATTCGGCATAGGCCTCGCTGATGCGGACGCCATTTCCCGCAATAATGACTGGTCGCTCAGCCCTAAACAATGTCCGTGCAGCAGCATCCACTTGTGCCGAATCAGCAGGCGAAGAGATACCGCGCAGGTAACACTGAGTGGGATACATACGGGGTATGGAGCTGGGGGCCACTGAGCCTTTGAGAGCGGCGCTATGGTAGAGCAAGGCGATGGGACCGCGTTCCCCAGCCATTGCATGTTTGATGGCGAGCTGGGTACTCTGTACAGCCTGCACGGGCTCATGGAGTTCCATGGTTGTTTTGGTCACTCCAGCGAAGCTTTGCCTTGCATCCCAAGTTCCATACTCGCCGGTCCCTGCCTGGTAAGGAGCGTGATGCGAGAACGGCGCGCTGTCTGAAAGGTCGGCCATCAAGAGCATGGGGGAACTGCCAAGGTGGGCCTCAAGTGCCCCGAGCAGCCCATATGAGAGGATGAAAGCACCCTGGCCGATGGCAACGCCAGGTTTGCGAGTCAGCCGCCCGTAGACCTCAGCCATCACCCCAGCCAGAGACTCCTGGCGCACGAGAACAGTCCTTATAGTCGAGCGATGATCGTAGAGTGCATCAAAGATAAGCCTTGCATCGCCACCCGGCATGCCGAATACCATGTCAATCCCAGCTTCCTCGAGCACACGTATTATTGCCTCGGGCACTGAGAGCTCTCCATTGAGCAACGTCGTAGTGGTCATGGCTCATCCCTCCTGCATAAGATAACGGGCCGGTTAACCCAATATCATGCGTGGTCAGACACTGTCAATTGAGAAAAATCCGAGACGTGCTAAAAAACAGGGAGTATATCAATAGTTGTCTAAAGAGCGTTGAGTGAAAGGAGGAACTCAACGCTAAGTCTCAGGGAATCGCTCTTATATTCTTCTCACCGGACTAGGAGTACCTCGCCGTCACTTTGGATCCCCAGGCCGTATTTTACAGCGGTCTTAATCTGTGGCTGATCCCACGCATCGGTGACCAGGTGGTTAACCGCGGCATAATTCTGGAGAAGGCGAACACCCTGCACGTCCAGAGCGACCGGGTCGCCAGAGGCCAGAATCACCCCGGGATGAACCGTTAATCCAATGGCCGGTCCGCCGCTTACGATGGAGATCCGTCCATCCATGATAATGAGGTCGGGCTTGACCGGGATATTCATCTCCGTTGCCCGCTGGGAAACGAACATGTTGTTGTCTCCATGGAGGATGGTTCGATCTGACAGGTGAACCAGCCCCACGGTGAGCTTTAGGCTCATTGTAAATCCCGCCAGGTAGTGGGTCTTCATGATCGGCAGGTAGATGATCCTATCGAAGTTTTCCAGCTCCTTGGGGTAGGCGATGAGGTCGAGGTATTCCCCCCCAATTGGCACGTCCACGTACTGGGATTGGTCAAAATCCAGCAAAGGAACCTTCATCTTGGCCATCCTGGAGGTGAGCCCGGTTCTTTGGAAGACCTTCTCGGTTGGTACCCAGGCGCGGCCCGAGCTCTCGCCCACAGAGATTCGGGTGCAGCCGTGTTCCCGTAAAAGGTCGATGACCGCGGTCAGGAAATCCATGGCCGTTGAGCCCGGTGGTGGGTCGTCGCTGTTGAAATTGGGCTTCAGGAGGATACGGTCCTGGGGCCTTATGACTTTGCCAAGGCCGCCGAGCAGATCCATGGCCTTTCGGATGTCGGTCTTGACATCCTCGCCGGCCATGACGAAGGAGACCAGCGCCTTTCCATCCTTCGTGTAAGGGTTGGGCCGGCGGTGGCGAAGCTCTACCCTCCCCAGAACCTCTTTTTTCGTCAGGCGTGCATAATCCTTGGGGCGCATCTCGGCCAGCATAGCCTGGTATTCCTCCCGGTGAAAGTTGACCTCTTCCGGCTTGAATTTCATCACCTTCCCTCCTTTTCCCGCTGGGAATTACCCTCTATCTTAGGAGGACTGTTTCTCTGCAATACATTTGGGACAAAGCCAAATTCTAAACCCGAAGCACTAAATACTAAACAATATCTAAATCCAAATGCCCAAATCCTAAACGTTTTAGTTTGACATTAGCCGGCTATCCAGCCACCATCTACGAACAGGATTTGTCCCGTGACATAATCTGAAGCTGACGATGCCAGGAATACTGCCGCGCCGGCAACATCCTCGGGCACCCCTGGCCTTCCCAGCGGAATCCGTGAGAGGACCCAGCGGTATCCCTCTTCGTCCCGGAAAAGCGCTTCGGTCAATTGGGTCCGATAGTAACCCGGGGCAATTGCATTGACGTTTATGTTATGGACCGCTAGTTCTAGAGCAAGCGTTCTCGTTAAAGAGGAGATCCCCCCCTTGGTCGCTGTGTAAGCTGAAATATTACGGAGTCCAATTTGACTCCCCAGCGAGGCAATGTTGATAATTTTCCCGCTTTTGCGCTTGATCATTTCCCTCACAACAGCCTGGGTGAGGAGGAAAACAGCCCTCAGGTTCAGGTGAACTACGTCGTCGAAGTCCTTCTCGCTAATTTCGAGAAACGGTTTTCGGACAGTCGTGCCCGCATTGTTCACCAATACATCTATCCTTCCGAACTTTTTCAGAGTCGTCTTAACAAGCCTTTCTATCTCTCCCTCCCTTGCGAGATCAAGGGGGAGCGGAAGAACTCTTCGTTTGGTCTCCTCCGTAATTTCCTGCGAAGCCCGGTCGAGTTCATGGCGAGATCTGCTCGCGATAACCAAATCCGACCCGGCGCCGGCAAGGGCCTGGGCAATGCCGTACCCCAATCCTCGCCCGCCGCCTGTAACAATGCTCACCTTCCCATCAAGTGAAAATAAGTCCTTTGAGGAATCCATGCTGAAGAGCTCCCGTCAATAGGGTTTCACATCGTGGAATCGCCATGTTGGGAATCTCATAAAATCCCTAAGGTTTGTTGCCCAAGTCCCACTCCGCTCACTGAAAAGAATTTTTGACCATTCTAGAGTTCGCTTCACTGCAAAGAGCGCCTATTCGGCGCTACTTCGTTCCCAGACCGCGCCTTTCAGGCTCAGACATTGGATTTGCGTCCGTTTGGCTTCACTAAGAATGATGATCTCGTAAAAAGTCAAAATCCGATGGCAAAGTAAAA
>CAYFXP010000296.1:0-2849 GCA_964346935.1 uncultured Syntrophobacterales bacterium | reverse complement strand
ACGCCGCCGAACCTCCGATAAACATGAGAACCACCAAGCTGTACTGTACAAAGGAAGGCCACTTCTCGAAGTCCGCCGTTGTGTATCCCGTCGTGGTCATAATGGAGGTCACCTGAAAGGAGGCGTATCGAAAGGCGGTTGCCACCGTATCGTAAATCTGAACCCGCAGGATCAGCGTGACGAAAACCATTGCTCCTGCAAGGGTGATCCAATAAAAGCGGACCTCGCTATTCCGATAGAAGGTTCGAAAATCACCCGTTAGGGCCCGGTAGTGGAGGGAAAAGTTGGTCCCGGCCAGGATCATGAAGACCACGATGACGCCGTCGAAATACGCCTTATTGTAGGAGCCAATGCTCACGTTTCTGGTGGAAAACCCCCCCGTTGCCATGGTTCCGAAGGTATGACAGAGGGCTTCAAAAAGGTCCATTCCACCGGCCATCAGAAGGAGAGTCTCGGCGCCCGAAATGAGGATGTAGACTTTCCAGAGGGTCTTCGCCGTCTCCGCGATCCGTGGCTTCAACTTATCGGCTACCGGCCCCGGAGCTTCGGCCTTGAAGAGCTGCATCCCTCCCACCCCGAGAAAGGGAAGTATGGCAATGGACAGAACAATAATTCCCATGCCGCCCAGCCAGTGGGTCAAACTCCGCCAGAAGAGTATTCCCCTCGGGGCCCCCTCGATAGGGGCAAGGACTGTGGCACCCGTTGTCGTAAAACCGGAGGTAGCCTCGAAATAGGCTTCCACAAAATTCGGCAACACACCGGAAAGCATATAGGGAATCGAGCCAAAGAAAGCCGCGGAAGCCCATCCGAGGGCTACGATGGCGAATCCCTCCCGGTGGGAGATCTCTTGGTTAGTGCCTCGAAAGAGAAAAAAGACAAATGCGCCGGTACCCGTCGTAATGACTATCGATGCGCTGAGGGCCCACAAATCCCCGTCTCGGTAGTAGAGGGAGAAAAGGAGGGGGAAAATCATTGTGAGGCCGAGGAAGAAGACCAATGCCCCCATGATCCGGAAGATCATCCCTAGCCGCATCAAAAGTACTCCAGCTTGACCATGAGCGTCTTTTCCACCTTGGGAATGGCCGATTGAAGGGCAAAAATAACGACCCGATCATTGGGAAGGATGACGTCGTTGCCGCCCGGAATGATGACGTCTTCACCTCGCACGACGGCGCCAATAATGGCCCCCTTGGGGAACTTCAGCTCCTTGATGGGTCGGTTGACAATATCCGATGTATCCAGGGCCACGGTCTCTATGACCTCGGCATCTTCCTCTTTTAGGGTGGCAACGGAAAGGACCTTCCCCCTTCTGATATAGTGCATGATCCTTCCAATTGCCGATAGGCGGGGGCTCACCACGGCATCAATTCCAATGGTGGGGAGAACCGGCAGATAATGAAGGTGTCTGACAAGGGTAATCGTTTTCCGTGCTCCCAGGCGTTTGGCGAGCAACGAAGCCAAAATGTTGGCATCCTCGTCGTCCGAGGCGGATACAAAGAAGTCTGATTCCTCAACGCCTTCCTCCCTCAGGAGTCTCTGATCGGTTATCTCTCCTTGAAGAATCAACACCTTTTCCAGACTTTCGGCCATCCTCTGACATTGTGCTGGATCCTTTTCGATCATCCGAACTGTGATTCCCTTCTCCTGTAGCTGCCGGGCCACCTCAAAGGCGGTTTGGCTCCCCCCGCCGATGAAGACCCGTTTGACAGGCTCTTCCTCTTTTCTCAGGTAAGCCAGGACATTTCTGATCGAATGACGATCGAGAACAGCATAGAGGATATCCCCCATGAAGATCGTCTCTTCACCATCGGGGATAACGATCCGATCATTCCTGGAGATGGCCACAACCAAAACCTTTAGATCCGGAAACATGTCCCGGACCTCGCGCAATTCCTTGAGCTTTTTGCCCACTACGTAGCTGTCTTCCTCTATCTTAACCCCAATAAGCTCTACTTTTCCGTCTGCAAACTCGGCAAAATCGGCGGAGCCTGGATATTCGAGGAGCCTGACGATGGTCTTGGCCGTCTCCATCTCCGGATTGATACAGAGGTCAATGTCGAGATGCTGCTCATCGAAAATCTGGGTCTCCTGCGTATATTCCAGATTGCGGATCCGCGCTATCCGTTTGGGAATCTTGGATTGGGTGCCCGCAATGAGGCAGGCGACCATGTTGATCTCGTCACTATCGGTAACCGCTATCACCATTTCCGCCTCCTCGATTCCCGCCTGCTTAAGGATCCCTGGACTGCTCCCCTTTCCGAGTAACACCTTGACATCGAGGGTTTCGTTGACGTGCTGTACCCTTTCAGGGTCATGGTCGACGACCACTACATCGTGGCCTTCCTTTGAGAGCTTCATGGCTAGGTTGTAACCAACCTCGCCGGCTCCGATGATAATGCCCTTCACGGCTCCTTACCCCTTAGCTCGCCTCGGTATGGGCGGCATCAAAGCTCGGAAGAGATTTTCGAAAAATGATGGAAACGCGCTCCCGAAAAACGAGGGGAAAATGATGCGATAATCCCGATGGTTTTGGCAAAAACGATACCAGAATGGGGAGGACGTAGTCAAGGAAAATACCAAAGCAATTTTCACCGGTCATGCTCCAGATGGACACCTTACGTCATCTCAAGTTTTCAGTGGTGACGCGTAAAACGAAGGAGGGACTCCTACATCATACCCCTCGGTTGCCGCGGGAATAAAAGCGCACGGGGAATTGCCTTCTCGCCCAAATTCTGCTATGTTTTTGTCAAAAAAGCGTAAAGGCATGGGGAAATGCCTGCATCAAAGAAGCCCAACCCCAGAAGGTTGTTCATCTACGGAATTGCGGTGATTCTGGTCGTCTTCGCCAA
>CAYFXP010000295.1:0-6138 GCA_964346935.1 uncultured Syntrophobacterales bacterium | reverse complement strand
CTCAGCTACCGCCATCTCATGGTCTGGAAATGTGGGGGGAGCCAAAAGGCCCTCGAGAGCCTGCGGCTTGTACCACCTCACGACATCGTGGGAAAGGGGATCTTCGATTACCTCCCCGCAGTGGGAGGCGAGGACGGCATCGTCGAACTCCTCACCCGTTCGCAGATCCTGTTGAAGGAGCACCCCATCAACCATGCCAGAATGGAAAAGGGGCTGAAACCGGCCAATTCCATTTGGCCGTGGGGTCAGGGCAGAAAGCCCCAGATTCCCACGCTGGCCGAAAAATTCGGAGTAGAGGGTTCGGTGATCTGCGCCGTAGATTTGCTCAAGGGTCTTGGACTGTATGCGGGGTTGGATGTAATCGACGTTCCCGGGGCAACGGGGTATTTTGACACCAATTATCGTGGAAAGGCGGTCTATGGCCTCAAAGAGTTGGCGGAAAAGGATTTGGTGTTTATTCACGTGGAAGCACCGGATGAGGCCGGCCACAATGGAGACATTTCGAAGAAGATAGAGACCATCGAGGCCTTTGATAAAGAGGTGGTGGGGACGATACTCGAGGGAATGCGAGAGGCGAGGGACTACCGCGTGATGGTCCTCCCGGATCACGCCACACCCATTCCCCTCAAGACCCATGCTCCGGATCCCGTCCCGTTTGCCATCTACGATTCGCGTCGTAAGAGGAGTTGGCCGACGGGGATGGGCTTCGATGAAAATTCTGTCAAAGGGAGCAACGTCTGTATCGAAGACGGTTACCAAATCATGAATATCTTCATGAGGTGTGCGTAAGGCTTGAGGTCTAAGTTTATCTTTATTACGGGTGGGGTTGTCTCATCCCTGGGCAAGGGGTTGGCCTCGGCGTCCATCGGGGCGCTGATGGAGAGTCGGGGTTTGACGGTAAGTCTGTTGAAATTCGATCCCTATATCAATGTCGATCCGGGCACGATGAATCCCTTCCAGCACGGCGAGGTTTTCGTTACCGACGATGGAGCCGAGACGGACCTGGATCTCGGCCACTATGAACGGTACACCCATGCGAAGATGGGGAAGCAGAACAATTTCACCACCGGCCAGATATATGATGCCGTCCTCTCCAAGGAGAGGAGGGGCGAATACTTGGGCGGGACCGTGCAGGTTATCCCCCATATTACGGATGAGATTAAGAGCAAGGTCCTCGATTTGGCCGACAGCGTGGACGTGGTGATTGTGGAAGTGGGCGGCACGGTTGGGGATATCGAGAGCCTTCCTTTCTTGGAGGCCATCCGTCAATTGCGGAGTGATGTGGGGAAGGAGAACACGATCTATATCCACCTGACCCTGGTTCCCTATATCGAGACCGCCGGGGAGCTCAAGACCAAGCCGACCCAACATAGCGTCAAGGCGCTTCGGGAAATTGGGATTCAGCCCGATATCATCCTCTGCCGAACCAGTCGTTTTCTTACCCCTCAGGTCAAGGAGAAGATCGCCCTGTTTTGCAATGTCGAGAAGGATGCGGTTATTACGGCAAAGGACGTGGAGTCCATCTACGAAGTTCCCATCGTGTTCCACCAGGAGGGCTTAGACGGTAGGTTGGTCGAATTGCTCAACATCTGGACGAGGCGGCCCAATTTAGCGCCCTGGGAGCGGCTGGTCAAGAAGATACATAATCCAAAGCATTCAACCTCCATTGCCGTGGTGGGGAAGTATGTCCATCTGAAGGACTCCTATAAGAGCTTGCATGAGGCTTTGATCCACGGGGGGATCGCCAACGATTGTCGGGTCTGCCTGGAGTACGTCGATTCCGAGAGGCTGGAGAAGGAGAGGCCGGGAGAATTGCTCAAGAATGCCCGTGGGATTCTGGTGCCCGGAGGATTTGGGCAGAGGGGAATCGACGGAAAGATCAAGGCGGCAAAGTATGCCAGGGAGAACAAGATCCCCTACTTCGGTATTTGCCTCGGGATGCAGGCTGCGGTCGTTGAATTCTCGAGAAACGTGGCCGGGCTGAAGAAGGCCCACAGCTCGGAATTCGACATCAATACAGCGGCCCCGGTCATCTACCTCATGGAGCGGTGGGTTGACCGGAATAAGGTAGTCCAGAAGCGCGACATTCATTCGGATAAAGGCGGGACGATGAGACTCGGTGCTTACCCCTGCAGGCTGGAAAATGGGAGTCTGGCCGGGCGAGCCTATAACAAGAAGATGATCTGGGAACGGCACCGACATCGGTATGAGTTCAATAACGGATACAGGGAGATGTTGACCAAGGCCGGGCTGACGGTGAGCGGCGTATCCCCGGATGGTGAACTGGTGGAGATCATTGAGCTAAAGGGCCACCCGTGGTTTCTGGGATGCCAGTTCCATCCGGAATTCAAGTCCCATTCCATGGACCCTCACCCCCTGTTTCGCGATTTTATCAGGGCATCGGTGGGAACCAGGGGGAGGAACTCGGGGAAACGGAAGAGAGGAAGGACACGGTCCCGGCAGGGAGGCTAAATGGCCACCAGGGAAGTCCAGGTCAATTCGGTCACCGTTGGAGGGAATAAGCCTTTGGTGCTGCTTGCGGGCCCTTGCGTGATCGAAGGCGAGGAGGTAACCGTGAGGATTGCTCAGAGGATCAAGGAGATCGCCTCAGGGATCGGGATGGACCTCATCTTCAAAAGTTCATACGACAAGGCCAACCGCTCTTCCATCCATTCCTACAGGGGCCCGGGGGTTGATGAGGGCTTGAGGATTTTACATCGGGTGAAGGAGGAACTGGATCTTCCGCTGCTTTCCGATGTCCATCGATTCGAGGAGATTGAGAAGGCATCGGTCTATTTGGACATAATGCAAGTGCCGGCGTTTCTTTGCAGGCAGACGGATTTCGTCGTGGAAGTGGCGAGGACGGGAAGGGCGATCAATATCAAGAAGGGCCCCTTCCTCGCCCCATGGGATATGCACAATGTGATCGAGAAGGTTACCTCCACGGGAAATGAAAACCTGCTGCTGACGGAGCGGGGAACGACCTTCGGATACAACAACCTGGTCAGTGATATGAGATCACTGGCCATTATGAGGTCCTTCGGTTATCCGGTTGTCTATGATGCTACCCATAGCGTGCAGCTGCCGGGAGCAGGCGGTGATCGTTCAGGAGGACAGCGGGAATTGGTTCCTCAATTGGCGAGGGCCGCCACGGCAACGGGAATTGATGCCCTGTTCATGGAGGTGCATGAGGATCCCTCCCGGGCATTGTGCGACAGTGCTAACAGCATCTCCCTTGACGAGGTAGGGTCGTTGTTAGCTCAGGTGAGGGAGATCGACCGGATTGTGAAGGATGGTGAGCTATAAGCGGGGAGAGGGCAATGCGGTCCTCGTGGAACGGAGGGGATTCAAGGAGCACCCCCATGACCTGCTGAAGGTGGGAGTGGTCCAATGGGCTCAAGGGGCATGGAGAAGGCAAAAGATGTCAAACTCTTGATCTTGGATGTGGATGGGGTATTGACCGACGGGCGGATTATCATCGACGATCGGGGGATGGAGACCAAATGTTTCGATGTGAGGGATGGGCATGGAATCAAAATGCTGCAACGCGCCAACATCGATGTCGCCATCATTACGGGAAGGCAATCCCAAGTCGTCTCTCACCGGGCCCGAGAATTGGGGATCGATTCCGTTTACCAAAACATCCACGATAAGCTGGAGGTCTATCAGGCCATTTTGAGGGAGAAGGGGTTGAAGGATCAAGACGTAGGCTTTATCGGGGATGACGTTGTCGATCTGCCGCTGCTGGCAAGGGTGGGTTTTTCCGCTGTGGTCGCCGATGGAGTCGAGGAGTTGAAGCCATATGCTGATTATGTCTCGCGGAAGAAAGGGGGCAGGGGCGCGGTTAGGGAGATTATCGAGCTGATCCTGAAGGCCCAGGGGAAGTGGTCCGAATTGATGGAGAGGTACTTGAGATAGTGACGTGGTTGAGGATTTCTCTCATAGCATTGATCTGTGTTGTGGCCGCGGCGACGCTGTTCGCCATCCAGTGGGGCCGGAGGGGTGAAGAGGAGAGCCCTCCTCCCGTGGAGATGGAGGCCGACTTGACCTCGAAGAATATCCACCTCGTAGGGGATAAGTCAGGGCTGAAGGGGTGGGAACTGGAGGCCAAGGAGGCTCGACATTTCCTCGGGGGGAAGATGAGCGTGCTGGAAGGCATTGAGGCCGTGTTCTATATCGAAAAGGGGGGTGCGATTCGATTGACGGGGGACCACGGAAAGATCCTCCACGGGACCAGGGATATCGAGCTCCGGGGAAATATCGTTATCTCGAACGCCGATGGGTATCAGATGATGACCGACAGCCTCCAGTACGACGACGGGGAAAGGAAGATCGGATCTTCTCAGCGGGTGGATATCGCGGGAAGGGGTCTGGAGATAACCGGAAAAGGGATGTCCATCGATCTCGTTACTGGTAAACTTACCATGGGTGGCAGGGTGGAGACAGTCCTCTCGGAGTCCCTCAGGGGGTGGGAGGGCATGCTACCACGGTGGAATCAGTGAAACGCTGGTTTTCAGGGTTGTCCATTGTTATCATGTTGGCGGCGATGAGCCTTTCCATAAGCTCTCCGGCCGCCGAGGAACGGCCCACGAGGGGCCTTGGTTTTGAGTTCAAGGAGAGCTCTGAGCCCATTCGAATCAAATCTGACGCGTTGGAATGGGATTATAAGGGGCACATGGTTACCTTCAAGGGGAACGTCGTCGCCAATCAAGAGGATGTAACCCTCTATTCGGATCGATTGATTATCTATTATGAGGAGGCAACGAGCAAGCTGAACCAAATCGTCGCCGAGGGCGCGGTTAGGATCGTGCAGTTAGACAGGAGGGCAACGGGAGAGAAGGCGGTCTTTCATAACGCCGAGAGGAAGATTATTCTCACGGGAAGGCCGGTTATCCGGCAGGGGAAGAACGTCGTTGTAGGGGATAAGATCACCATTCTCATCGATCGTGACTGGGTTGAGGTGGAACGGGCGGATGTGACCATCACACCTGAGGAGGTGGAGGGGAAGGGCAGGGCCCCCTCTCAGAAACGAGGCTCATAACGATGATGACCTTACGAGTGGAAGGATTGACGAAATCCTTCGGTGAGAAGAGGGCGGTCGATGATGTGAGCCTCGAAATAAGAGGGGGAGAGGTAGTGGGGCTTTTGGGCCCAAACGGAGCGGGGAAGACCACGGCTTTCTATCTGATCACGGGGCTTCTCAAGCCGACCAGGGGCCGAGTTTACCTCAACGGTGAGGATTTGACGACCTATCCTATGTATATGAGGGCCAGGAGGGGGATCGGGTACTTACCGCAGGAACCGTCGGTTTTCAGGAAGCTGACGGTAGAAGAAAACATCCTTGCCATTCTGGAGACCCTCGATATGTCCGCCAAGGATAGGCAAAAGAGGCTGGAGGACTTGCTGGGGGAATTGGGCACTTCATCCATCGCGAAGAGGAGGGCTTACACCCTCTCGGGAGGGGAACAGAGGCGGGTGGAGATCACCAGGGCCCTCGTTCTATCGCCGCTGTTTATCCTCTTGGATGAACCGTTTGCTGGAATTGACCCCATCGCCGTTGTCGATATCCAAAACATCATTTTCCAGTTGAAATCCAAGGGGATTGGAATTATCATAACCGATCATAACGTGCGAGAAACACTGGGAGTCTGTGACAGGGCCTATATTATTAATGAGGGAAGGATTTTAGAGAAGGGGACACCCGAAGAGATTGCCCAAAGTAAGAGGGCGCGAAAGATCTACTTGGGTGAGAGTTTTCGTCTTATACACTAATGGGGGCGGGGACGGAGTTGGATCATGGCACTTGAGATCAAACAGAGTCCCAAATTGGTTCAGCAGTTGGTGATCACCCCGCAACTTCAGCAGGCCATCAAATTGCTCCAGCTCACCAGGGTGGAATTGGTGGACTTGATCGAGGACGAGATCAAGGAGAATCCACTGTTGGAAGTGAGCGAGCTGGACGAGGAGGAGGGTGAGCCAAAGACGGATCGCGGGCATGAGGGTTCGGTGCAGCAGGAAAGGACCCCCGAGGTAAAGGGCGAGGGGGAGGGGAGCGATGACTTCGACTGGGAGAGCTACGTGGAGAACTACAACTTGGTTTCTTACCGAGGGCCTGTCGATACTGATGAAAAGCCCTCC
>CAYFXP010000294.1:0-1672 GCA_964346935.1 uncultured Syntrophobacterales bacterium | reverse complement strand
ACGGTGAAGAGGATTAATTCACAGGGGATAACAGTCCTCCTGGTCGAGCAAGACGTCTTTCACTCGCTCTCCATATCTGATGAAGCCTACGTTCTTGAGAACGGCAGAGTTGTCCTGGAAGGGAAGGGGAAGGAAATTCTTGACAATCCCCAGGTAAAGGAAGCCTACCTCGGAATATAATGCTATCCGCCCGAAACGTTAACGGAGAACAGTGACCCATACTGAATTAGTAGAAAACCCTCAAATGTCAACGCCCACCCGTTGAAATATTCTCTGTCTGAACGGCCACCTTGAGCTACGCATCGAATAGTGTGTATTATACTTCGAAATCGATCTTAGCCCCCATAGACTGGAGATTTAGCGTTGCTGGTCGAAAGAGGATTAACCAAGGGATGAAAGCTCTACGAAAACTCCGAAGAGGACCTGGTAACGTGGACCTCGTCCATGTTGATCCACCTCGTCCCGGAGAAGGCGAGGTGATCGTGAAGGTCGAATACGCAGGCATCTGCGGAACGGACATCCACATCCTCCACGACCTGTATCCAAAGACAATTCCCCCCGTTACGTTGGGACACGAGTTCAGCGGCATCGTATCGGAATTGGGCCCAGAAGTCCAAGGATGGCACATCGGGGATAGGGTCACCGTGGAATCCGCAGCCCACTTCTGCAGGGAATGTGAGTTCTGCAGATCGGGCCAGACGCAGCGATGCAAGAGGAGAGAGGCCTTTGGTTCTGGGCGCGATGGCGCCTTTGCATCCTTTGTGGTCACCCGTCAGGACGGCCTTTACCGCCTCCCCGATCATGTTTCATTTCAAGAAGGAGCTCTCTGCGAACCCTTGGCTTGTGCCATACATGCGGTTATTGAGAGGAGCTCCGTCGAGCAGGGAAAAACGGTCCTTGTGACGGGGCCGGGACCCATCGGCCTCTTGGTGCTGCAAGTCACAAAGGCCGTGGGAGCGACGGTTATTATTTCAGGCACCCAACGAGATGAAGACAGGCTCAAACTGGCAAAGCGGATGGGGGCGGATCACTGCGTTCAGATCGATCAACAAGATCTCAATCCCCTCATTCATGAGCTCACGGGCGGAATGGGGGTAGATGTCTCTTTCGAATGTTCCGGAGCTTCGGGTGCCGCAAGGGACTGCTTGCAAGGAGCACGAAAAGGAGGGGAGATCGTTCAAGTGGGCCTCTTCGGGAACTCCATTGAGCTGAATTATGATGACGTCACCTTCAAGGAGGTCCAGGTGAAAGGGTCATTCACCCATAACCGAAGAACGTGGGAGAAGGCAATAGATTCACTCAGGGATCGAAAAGTAGATTTGACTTCCCTGGTGTCCCGGGAATTTCCCTTGGATCAGTGGGAGGAGGCATTTCGACTTTTCGAAAGAAGAGCGGGGTTGAAATATCTCCTCTATCCCATAGATTGAGCCTAATGGGGTTGTTGCCCAATTCCCTGGAGCGAACATTAAAGAATTTTTGGTAACCATTCTTAGTGAAGCGAAACGGCCGCAAATCCAATGTCTGAGCCTGAAAGGCGAGTTTTGGATTTGCAGTGAAGCGAACTCTAGAAAAGTCAAAAATTCTTTTCAGTGAGCGGAATGGGACTTGGGCAACAAACACTAGAGATTTTATGAGATTCCCAACATGGCGATTCCACGATGTGAAACCCTAT
>CAYFXP010000293.1:0-3673 GCA_964346935.1 uncultured Syntrophobacterales bacterium | reverse complement strand
GAACCAATCATGGAGCATCCTGACATCCTGGGGATAAACCTCTCAGAACCTGTAGCTTCGGGAGACTTGACCTCGCCCGATTATTTCAAGAAGTTTGCAAAGCCATTTCTCCAGGAGCTTGTTGGCCGGACCAGGGCCAGGGGGAAGTACAGCATGATACACATTTGTGGCGATACGACGCAGATATTGGAGGCTATTTTGGACATAGGGCCGAATTGTTTTAGCCTGGAGTCCAAGGTGGATCTCAGGAGGGCCAAATCCATACTGGGCGGACGTGTTTGCGTGGCGGGTAATGTCTCCCCCACGGGCGCATTCCTATCGGGAAAACCAGAAGAGGTGATCGCAGAGGCAAAGGCATGCATCGAGGCCTGGGGAGATGGGGGTGGTTATATCCTCACCTTGGGGTGTGACTTCCCTAAAGCCGTGCCCTTGGAAAATATAAGAGGCCTCATGTCATTAAAAGAACCCTGAGCTGTTGGTAATCCGAGGGCTACATGAAGCGGATTCATAGAAGTGGTTGCCTGATGGGCACTAGTCTGCTCCAACCAATAGAAAAAACCCCGTCTGAAAGGAGTTTTTTGTCCGGCTAGGTCATATCACGTTGTCTGAGCGTGCTTCCCTACTTACCCGTTTTGAGAATCCTGGTGAAATCCTCCTCCAACTGCTGGGCAGATGCTATAAAGAGCCGGTCTCCTTTCAAGACGCGATATAAGGTCAAATCTTTTCCCTCGGAATATTAAGAAGCTCTGAAGCTCTCGTCATGGCGTCTTCGGGAAAGTCCATGGCCAATAACTGCTGATAATTCTTCTCAATGGGATTGTCGATTTTTGTTATCCGGAGGAATTCCTGCAGGTCAAGCGTCTCAACGAAATGTGGCGGCATATCATCAATCGGAATAGGATAATCACTTCCGAAAACCATTCTGCCATGTGGAATTCTCGCCAATATATCATCGATAATCGAAACCCTGAATAAGGTACACATGGCGGAAATATCCGCATACAAGCTCCAGCCCCTTCGATCAGCTTCTTCCAACATCTGGCTCAGTTCATTCAGGTAACTGTCCTCCCACGGAAAAAAAGATGAGGCGCAATGGGCCGCAATCACCTTGACCCCGGTATTCAGGGCCAGCTTTAACTTCCGAGGATCACCCAGTTTCTGGTACTCTCTTTTGATAACGGGAATAGCGTGTTCCCGTCCCGTGTGACATAACAAGGGAATATCTTCATCGGCGAGTTTTTCGTAAAACCATCTGTATTTCTTATTTGAAGGATCAATAATCTGAGAATTCGGGATCCATTTCATGAGGACTGCTCCGCCCTCAATCCATTTATCGATTTCCTCAGTCCCGTTACCTTCGCCCCTATTCGGGTGAACCGAGGCACCGAAAAGCACTTTTTGGTTATTTTTCGCGATGTCCATGACATATTCGTTGGGAGTTATCATGTGACTGTTTTCTTGATCAACGTGGCCATTCTCGTTGTAAACCGCATCAAAAGCCAGAAACACACCGTAATCCACGCTTGGAGCCCTGTTTAAGCGATCGATCAGGGTAGTGCGTAGAACCCCATCATGGTCTTCCAGGAGCTTATGCAAGGGAATTCCGGATCTCACGACCATGTATAAATAGGCCGGGCTGGAGAGAAACCTCTTAGACATCTTACATGGACTGCTGTTCCCCTTTCCTCCGATATGCAAATGAATATCAATGACTTTCTTGCTCATCCTTTTCCCCCTTATGTCCCTGTCCCTGTTCTGATCTGCCATGCTGATTTTATTTTACAATGAATTTGGGATCGTAAGAAACCTGTATTTTGCCCATCAGGCCGCTGAACAAGGATCAAAGGCGGACTTGGCCCTCCCGGCTTCTTTCCCTGCATCTCTGGGGGTTAGGCTGATCAAATGGAAGGAAATTAAATGAGGCTAGAGCTAGAGGTTACGATTCAACAAATCAGTGACGTCCGCTCTCTATTTCTCGCAGTGCGCCGGCATATTCAGGCTTAAGGCGAATCGCCTCCCTGAGGGACTCTGCCGCTTCCGGATGCCTTTGAAGCATAACATACACCAGGGCGAGGAAAAAATGGGCATCGGCATTATCGGGCATGAGGCGGATGGCCTGTTTGTAAGCTTCGACCGCTTCCTCACGGCGACCTACATTCACATAAACCCTGCCGAGCGTATAGTACGCTTCGCCAAAATTAGGACATATCCGGAAGGCCTTCTTAATAGCCTCGATTGCTTCCTCGTACCACTCTAAGTATGTATAGACCAGAGCCAGATTATAATACGCGTCAGCATTGTTGGGCTTGAGGCGGATCGACTCTCTGTAAGCCTCAATCGCCTCGTTGAACCTCCCGAGCCTATGATAAGCACGGCCTAGATTGTAGTGCGCTCCGTCATAATCAGGATCGATCCGGATCGCCTGTTTGCAAACGTCAATTGCTTCCCGATAGCGACCAAGCTGAATATAACAATTTCCAAGATCACAATGAGCTCCCGCAGAATCAGGCTCGAGCCGGATGGCTTGCTTCAAGGATTCTATTGCCTCTTGGTAACGACCATCTTGGAAATAAGACAGCCCCTGGCTGTACTTCCCATTTGCCTTAACGTCCATACTCTTCTCTAATGATCCAGTTTTTAATCTCGACCATATGTGAAAAGACGAATCTCTGCCTCCTGCATTCGCCCAGCTACCGAATCCGCCTATTGGTGCATTGAAGCTTTGCATTTTTTGTGCCATCCAGAAGCTCATACATAACTATTTGAAATCGCAGCGAAAGTTAAATATCCCGGCAATAATTGCCAACAATTTTTCATAGCGTTGAAAAAAAATTGTCACACTATGGACTTTAAGAAAAAGGGGTCACGTCTGCTCTTCACTCTTTTCCTTTGGTAATAGTGGCCTCATCCGTTGGAGTTAGCTCTCCTTATGGCAATTGAAAAAAGCGAAGCCCGACCCCTCCCCTTTTGATCATACAGATTTTATTCTTTTTCAGGCGGATTCTGCCGTATCAATAGATTAAAACCACCAGTACCTGCAGTGTCAAAATAGGTAAAACCGCTGCCGTCTGCCCTCCTTCCGCTACTGAGGACTCTGAGTCCCAATTGCTTGACATAAGCCTCTTCCCTTGCTATATCATCAACACGAAAGCCCAGATGAAAGACCCCCTCCCCCCTATTCTCCAAGAAATCACCGTAGATCGTTCTTCCCTCTGAAGGCTGTATTATCTGGAGAGACACCGGTCCAATCCGGGCAACCCTGATTTGTAAGTCGTAGAAGGCAGACTCATCAGGTACGTTAACCCGCACGTACTCTCTAATAGGCGGGTATGACTCGAAAGGCCCTATGCCCACCGACGAATAGTAGTTGACGGCTTGTGTAAGATCTCTCACGACTACTGCTATATGGTGGAGTTCCGAAAACGGCGATCTTTCTCCTCGATTCATCTAAGACCTCCTTTCAACTAGGCTTGAGGGTCGGGTCTTGAATTATAACATTCTTACCGTTGCCCTCGTTAATCTTAATGGGTGATCCCGATGGACTCGAATGGAATCCAACCGCCTCAATCCTCATCCACAATGGCCACGGGCCGCACCCAAGCCGCACTGGCTCCTTTGATCTTAATGGGAAAACAACAAACGGTGAACCCGTAAGGCTTCCCGATAGCCGAGA
>CAYFXP010000292.1:0-8286 GCA_964346935.1 uncultured Syntrophobacterales bacterium | reverse complement strand
GGAGGATGGTCTCGGGCGCAACATGGCCAGGAAGGAGAAGAGGATCATGAAAAAGACGGCGGTTGATCTGAATTGCGACATGGGAGAGAGCTTTGGGCGATACAAACTGGGCCTCGACGAGGAGGTCATAACGCTTATCAGCTCGGCCAATGTGGGCTGTGGTTTTCACGGAGGTGATCCCCACGTCATGAGGGAGACCGTGGCCATGGCCAAAGAATATGGAGTAGGCGTGGGGGCACACCCGGGATTGCCCGATTTGCTTGGTTTTGGCCGGCGAGAGATGAAGGTTACACCGCAGGAGATGAAGGACTACTTTGTCTATCAGACCGGCGCATTGAAGGCCTTCGTTGAAATTGCAGGGATGAAACTGCAGCACGTAAAAATGCACGGTGCCCTAGACGCGATGGCTCGGGCGGACGAGGGATTGACGAGGGCCATGTGCGAAGCCACGAGGGAGATCAGCCCTGACCTGATTTGGTTAGCCCACTCCGGGAAGGGTGAAATTGCAGAAAGCATGGGCCTCAAGGTCGTTCAGGAAGTATACGCGGATCGGGCTTACAATGCGGATAAAACCCTTGTGTCCAGAAAACTTCCCGGCGCAGTCCTCAAGGATCCTCAGGAGATCGGTGCCCGAATCGTGAAGTTATTTGAATCAGGCACTATGACCACCATCGATGATAAGACCATGGAACTGGAGTTCGATTCCATCTGCGTGCACGGGGATACGCCCGGGGCTCTGGAAGCGATCCGAACGATACGAGGCATCCTGGCTGAGCACGACATAGCCGTAAGGCCTATGGGGGAACTCATTTGATCTACCCCGTCTGTATGCCTTTTGGTCGGGGGTTGCTCGGAGGAATTGGGCAGGGAGGATAAGGTGATGAAGGTAGCCGACCGTATGGGGTCCATCCCCTTTTCCGGAATACGGAAGATATTCGAAGAGGCTAACCGGCGTCAGGCCGGGGGAGAGGATATCATACATCTGGAGATCGGTCGACCCGATTTTGATACGCCAACCCATATCAAGGATGCGGCCAAGAGGGCTCTGGATGATGGAAAGGTACACTACTCGTCCAATTATGGAGTTCCCGAATTGAGGAACGCGATAGCACGAAAACTGAAGGAGGATAACGGCCTCTCCTATGATCCAGCGACGGAGATCATCGTCACCGTGGGGGCCAACGAAGCGGTCTTCATAACGATGGTGGCCCTTCTCAACCCCGGAGATGAGGTTCTCATTCCCGACCCCTGCTGGCTCCATTACTTCTACTGCGCTCAAATCGCAGGAGCCGTTCCCGTCTCGGTTCCCATGAGAGAGGAAAATGAGTTCAAGCCGGACATCGAAGACTTTCGCCGACGAATAACGCCGAAGACCCGAATGATGATTATTAATACCCCGAATAACCCAACGGGTGCAGTCTATCCCCCCGACGTGCTTGAGCAGCTGGCTCAACTCGCCCGGGAGAAGGATCTATTCGTCCTTTCCGACGAAATTTACGAGAAGATGATTTATGCGGGTGACCATCACTCCAGTATTGGCCGGTTTCCCGGGATGGGGGAGCGTACCGTTACGGTAAATGGGTTTTCCAAGATCTACTCCATGACCGGCTGGCGCCTCGGCTATGCCGCGGCCACCAGAGATCTGACCGGGGCGATGATCCGGATCCATCAGTATACTACGGTCTGCGCAGCCTCGTTTGCCCAATGGGGCGCTGTTGAGGCCCTAAATGGCCCTCAAGATGAGGCCGGGATGATGGTGAAGGAGTTTGATCGCCGCAGAAAGCTCGTCTACGGTGCCCTCATGGAGATGCCCGGCATTGAAGTTGTCGAGCCAAAAGGTGCCTTTTACGTTTTCCCGAACATTAAGTCCCTGGGCAAATCGCCCGAGGAACTGAGCTGGGACCTTCTCGACGAGGCCAAGATCGCAGTGGTCCCTGGAACGGCCCTGGGAGACTATGGGGCGGATCATATCAGGATATCCTACGCCAACTCCTATGAGAACCTGGGGATAGCCATGGAGAGAATGAGGACCGCCCTTCAGAAGCTAACCAGCTAGGTTCCTCCTCCAAATTGTGAAGCGATGGGCGATACGTATCCCGTAATAAGAGTGGTTGCTGAAGGCTCCATCCTCGTCGAATACGAGGAGGAGATAAGCCTTGAGGTAAACCGCAAGGCTCGACAGCTGGCCTTTGGCCTGGAGCAGCTCTCGTTTCGAGGGTTGGAGGAAGTCATTCTCACCTACCGATCGGTGGTGGTCTATTTTGACCCGTTTCTGGTGGAGGAGGAGACTATTCGTAGCCTCATTGAGGAAGTCAACGCCAACTTGGTGGAGATCGAGTTGCCGCCGCCAAGGGTGTTTCGCATTCCAACCACGTACAGCCCGGCCCATGGCCCCGATTTGGATCGGGTGGCCGGCCATACCGGTCTCCCCTCCGAGGAAGTGATCCAGGTCTTCTCGTCCAATGCTTATCCGGTGTACTTTTTAGGGTTTATATGTAGTTTGGCCTACTTGGGCGGAGTGCCCGAAGTCCTCCACGTGCCTCGGCTCTCAACGCCGCGGCCTTCTGTGCCCGCCGGTTCCGTGGGCTTTGCAGGGCCGCAGGCCAACATCCTGCCCGTGGATTCACCATCCGGATTCAACTACATCGGTCGCACATTCGTTGTGGTGTACGATCCAAACCAGTTGCCGCCCACGCTTATCAGACCGGGCGACTACATTCAGTGTCCGGCTGTGCCGGAAGAAGAAGCCAGGTTGGCAGGGGAAAAACATCTGGGGGAGTTTGTTGGAAGCCTTCAGGATAATTAATCCCGGCGTTCAGACAACGATCCAGGATCAGGGGCGCCACGGTTTGATAAAATACGGTATCCCCAAATCAGGGGCCATGGACCAGGGCTCTTTTGTGATCGCAAATTTCCTGCTGCGAAACCCGAGCAACGCGGCCGCACTGGAGACCACCCTTCAAGGACTTCAGCTCCAGGCCTTGACTAAGGTCGCCATATCTATTACCGGCGCTGATTTAGACCCATGGCTGAATGACCAACCCGCACCGCAGTGGACCGCCTTCACCATGCGGGAGGGCGACGCACTATACTTCAAGAAGCGTAGGAGGGGTCTTCGGGCGTACGTGGCGGTGCAGGGGGGAATCGATGTTCCGGAGGTGCTCGGATCCAGGTCTACGTATATCAGGGGGCGCATAGGGGCCGTGCTCCGTGGGGGAGAGACGTTGAGCATTTGCCGCTTTGACTCCGGGGGGGCTGGAAATGGATTTACTCTCCCGGAAGAATACCAGCCTGACTTCAATCGGGCCGATCCCATTCGAGTGCTGATGGGACCTCAGGACGATTATTTCACGCCTCGGGGCATTGCTACCTTTCTGAAATCAACCTATCGCATTAGCCCTCAATGCGATAGGCAAGGTTTTCGCACCGAAGGCCCCACGATTGAAATGGCCCAAGGATCCGGAATTATTAGCGATCCCATTCCACCAGGTTCCATCCAGGTGCCGGGTGACGGGAAGCCCATCGTCCTCCTGAGGGATGCTCAGGTAACCGGCGGCTATGCCAAAATTGCGATAGTTGCCCGGGTCGAAATGGATTCCCTGGGGCAGATGATGCCCGGAGATGCGATTCGTTTTCAGCGCATAGAGCGTCAAAAGGCTCTCGACCTCCTATACGAAGAGACTCAGCGCATTAATAGAATAAGGGATCTCTTTAAATAAGGGCCCTTTCAGTGCTGGTGTTTGTTGTGTGAAATGATATTTGTTATTGTTTATGAAAGTGGAAAGGCCATCTTTTTCAGGGGATGGATGTGAAGTGTCCTAAGTGCCAGTCTCGAACGAGAAAGGGTGAGAAATTCTGTGGCCGTTGCGGGACCCAATTGATCCTCGTATGCCCCAGCTGTGGATTTGAAAATCCCCCCGATTACAAGTTCTGCGGCGAATGCGGCCTCAATTTCTCCACCGGGAAAAAGCCGCGTTCCCTCCCCTGGATGGCGAAGACGACCCTGGTCAGGGGAAGAGGGGCAAAATCCACACCGGCCCTTCAAAGGGCCGAAGTCAGGCCCCGGGGAAAGGAGAAGCCCATTCCGGAAAAGCCGACGCCGCCTCCGGATATTACCGGCAAGCCTACTCCTGCCGCAACCGAAGAACAAGGCGAGGCCCTTGAGAGGGAAGCGAAGGCCGAAGGGATTGATGAAAAGGCCAGGGAAGCAGAGACCGAAGAGGCGATGGAGCCCGAAGACGTCGCGGAAGGGAAACAAGTTCTCCCAACTGTGAGTGGTATCTCGTTTTGGAACAAGTTCGACATGGGGATCATCGGCCTTCTGGCCGTCATTTTGATGGTCATCTGCTACGCCGATGCCCGGAGCCTCTTGGGGGAGCCTTTTACGGGGTTTCAATTGCTGAAAAACCGCGGCGTTGTGGGAGGGCTGCGATCGGGAATGAAGCCCTTCGATCTCATCGAGGCGGTGGACGGCAAAGAGGTAAAATCCTCTGCTGAAATTATGGAAATTGTTCGAAGCGTTCCGCTTGGAACCACTCTCCATTACACGGTAAAACGAGGGGAGGGGACGGTGAACGTTCCAGTGAGGACGCAACTATTCAGCCCCCACGGCTTCTTCTGGACCATCGGGATCCCCTTCGTGATTGGGATCGGTTACCTCTTGATCGGGATGATTACCTTCGTCAAACAGTCCGCCGAGAAGTACCGATGGATCTTTCTCGTCCTCTGTGGCGCAGTCTTTATAGTCCGCGTTACTAATTTCGATTTTTACTCGACTCATCGCTTCACCGAGCTGTTCCTCTTCTGCTGGGTTCTTATGCCGGCCATTTTTTTCCATTTCGGGTTGACTTACCCCGAGGAGAAAGGATTTATCAAGGATCGGCGATGGCTTGTATCCGCGCCGTATTTTGTTTCCGTTGTTTTGTTCATCATTTTAATCTCCGTGTTCTATTCCCCAACTGAGGGACTCATCCTCCTTGTTATTTCCCTTATGGGCTACGTTGCGCTCTCTCTCGTCTTGTTGCTGGTTTTGCTTGCCCACAGCTCCCTCAGGGCTTCGTCTCCCATCAATCGGATGAAGGCGAAGGTGGTTTTCTTTGGCTCTTGCGGTTCCCTGATTCCCATCTTTTCAATTCTCATCTCCTATGTCTTCCGCGTGAACCTCGGCCTTTTCGCGGTCACCAGCCAGGCCTTTGCCCTCCTTTTTCCCCTCACCTTGGGATATGCCATGGTGCGCCACCGGCTCTTCGGTGAAGGCTCCGAGGCACCCACGGCGGGCACCTACAAGTGCTCTTCCTGTAGCAATGAGATCGTGTTGAAGAAATCGCAGAGGATTCCCGTCTGTGGGGTCTGCGGGCCAGGGGGCGCCGGGCTTCTTTGGTATCGGGTGATCTGGAAGATCGTTGGGGTGTAATCCCTGAGTGAGGGACCGTGGGTGAAGTATCGAAGGGGCTACCCGCCGAGGTAGAGGCGACGGACCTCACCGTTTTCCAGCATATCCTTTGCATCCCCCTCGAATCGATTGTTTCCCATTTCCAGGACATAGCCCCGGTGGGAATTCTCCAGGGCCTTGGCCGCATTCTGTTCTACCATGAGGATCGAGGTTCCCCCGGCGTTGATCTTGTGAATGCTCTCGAAAACCGAATCGACGAAGACGGGGGCGAGTCCAATGGAGGGCTCATCCAAGATCAGGAGCTTCGGGTCGATCATCATCGCCCTGCCCAGGGAGAGCATCTGCCTTTCGCCGCCGCTCATGGTCCTGGCCCTCTGGTTTCTCCTTTCATAGAGCCTCGGAAAGAGTTGATAGACGCGTTGTGCGGCCTCCTTCGCCTCCATCTTTGTTCTCAGCGTCCAAGCCCCCATATCCAGGTGTTCCGATACCGTCATATCCGGAAAGATGATGCGCCCCTGGGGGCTGTAGGAGATGCCAAGCAGGATAACCTGATGGGCATCTCTGTTCGATATATCCTCCCCGCTGAAGAGGACCCGTCCGTTCCACGGCTTGAGGTATCCGATGATGGTCTTGAGGACGGTGGATTTTCCCGATCCATTGGGCCCGATAATGCTGACGATCTCCCCCCGTTGCACGGAAAGGGAGACCCGGTGCAGCACTTCTTTTTTTCCGTACCCGGAGACGATACCATCAACCCTCAATATCACGTCGTTTTCCATGGAGACTACCTGCCGAAATAAGCCTTGAGGACCTCCTCGTTGTTTTTAATCTGCTCGCCCGTTCCCTCCGCGATTTTTTCCCCGAAATTGAGGACCACCACCTTGTCGGAATGACCCATGATCACCTCCATGTCGTGCTCTATGATGAGGAACGTCTTTCCCCGCTCCTTGAGCTTATGAATGAGCTCCATGATCTTGTTCTGCATGGTGGGGTTGATCCCCGCCGCCGGTTCATCCAGGAGGATTAAGTCCGGGTCGAACATCAAAACGCGAATCAGGGCCAGCAGTTTCTGTTGGCCATAGGAGAGGTCGCTGGCATACTCCCCCCTCAGGTCGACAAGCCCGGCTAATTCGAGGAGTTCCAGGGCTCGCTCATCCCTGTTTTCTACCCGCGCGGCGACGATCAGGTTTTCCATAAGGGTCATCTTGGAGAAGACCCTTGTAATTTGGAAGGTCCTTCCGATTCCAGTCTCCGCGATCTGATAGGGCTTGAGGTTATGAATTCGATGGCCCTTGAAGATGATTTGACCCTCATCGGTCGGGAAAAACCCCGTTATCAGGTTAAAGAGCGTTGTCTTGCCAGCTCCGTTGGGGCCAATAAGGCCTGTTATCCGGTTTCTCTCCAATGGGAAGGAGCATTTGTTGACGGCTACGAGGCTCCCGAAGGACTTCGTCACGGCCTGAAGTTGCAGGATGTACTCGCCCTCGAAGGAAGTCATCTTCAGATTCTCCTCGTCTTGGCCATCCATCCCCCCTCCTTCATCCACTCCAGGAGTCCCTGGGGGAGGAACAGGATTAGAGTGGCCAACAACACACCGAATACGGCCATATTCAGCTGGAGGAAGTGGGCCCAGATGAAATCGTTGAGGATTTGAAGGATCGTCCCACCGATGAGCGGCCCGAAAATAGTTCCCACACCTCCGAATACGGCCATCACGATGGGGATGACCGTAAACTGAATGTGGAAGGTGTGGAAGGGGTCAACGTAATGGAGGAAGCTGGAGTGAATCCCCCCCGCCAAGCCAGCGAAAAAGGCGCTGATCACAAATGCCGAGATTTTCAACCTGGTCGCATTGATTCCCATGCTCTCGGCGGCCTCCTCGTCTTCCCGAATTGCCAGAAGCCTGAGGCCGAACTGGGATGTTGCAATCTTGTAGGTAACCAATACACAGACGGCAACGGTGATGAGCATCCCGTAGTATTTTGTTTGAAAGCTGACGCCCGATGAAAAGGCGATTCCGTCACCTGCTCTTGTGATGGGCTCCAGATATCTCGTTCCGAACAGGACTCGAGTGCCCTCCGCAACCGCCAACATGGTGATGGCGAAGTAGGGACCCCTTGTTCTCAAAACCGGAAAACCGAGAATCAGCGCAAAGGCCGCTGCGAAAACTCCCCCCAAGATCCATGCTAGGGGCCACCAGAGGGAAAAGTCGGCTATGGATATGGCCGTGGCATACATGCCCACGCCCATGAAGGCTGCATGGCCGAAGTTGATGTATCCCGTGAATCCGGAGAGAATGTTCCAACTGCTGGCCAGGGCGACGAAGTAGAGGATCAGGTAGGCGAGGTTCGCATCCGCCCTGTCCAATATCAACGGGGCAGCAACCATCACGCCTGAGAAGGTAATTAACAGGGTGATGCCGACCTGTTTGACGAGGCGATTCACTGTCTAGCGCTCCCGTGCACCGAAGAGGCCGGTGGGTTTAACCACCAGTATCGTGGCCAGGATGACAAAGGGTATGACCTGAGACATCCTGGCCTCCAAGAGTTGTCCGGCAAGGCTTTCCGCTGTTCCGTAAATCAGGGAGCCGATAAGGGCACCCGGAATACTCCCCAGCCCTCCCAGGACAATGATGGCGAAGGCCTTGGCCAAATAGTTGAACCCCATCTGGGGAAAGATGAACCATGTCATGGAGACCACCGCTCCCGCGCTTCCCGCGAAGGCAGCCCCCAGGGCAAATGCCAGGGTGCGAACCTTTTTCGTATCGATGCCGCAGACCATGGCCACCTCGTCGTTTTGAGATGTGGCTCGAATCGCCTTTCCCCATTTGGAGAATTTCAGGAAGGTAAAGAGGCCAACTACCAGCAGGACCGCGATTCCAAACCCCAGGATGT
>CAYFXP010000291.1:0-8780 GCA_964346935.1 uncultured Syntrophobacterales bacterium | reverse complement strand
GACCAAGGTTCCATTTTTGCTCTTTAAATCCTGCAGGAGAAACCGTCCGTCCTTGGTCTCGATGCTGGCGTGCTTGCGGGAAACCGATGAATCGTTAATGGTTACATCGGATTGATCTGTCCTTCCGATCAGCGCCCTTTTTGGGCCGAGACGATACTCCCTGCCAGCTTTGTCTCCATAAATGACAACGAGCTTACCGAAGGGTACTTCGTTTGGGCTCGCCCTATTGCTTTTCCTGGGTCCAAAGACGGGAATCGGCCTGGTAGGCTTGACATCCTGCTTCATTGGAGTGACTTTTTATGGAATGCTTAAGGTTTGCCAACTTTGAATATCTATTATTTTCTCGCAATTTCACAAAAATCTAGCTGAGATGGATTGGAAGGGCTTGAGGTGGGATTGTTTAGGCCCGAAAGGCTTATCACAAAATTCCTCCACTCCTCTGTTTCACCCTCAATTATCTCTTTCACATAGACGCCCATCTTGATAACCGTTGAAGAAGGTATGGAGGCCCACCTGACCTCACCAACACCCCTGACGCTCTCCCGTCCCAGCTTTGCGTTGATCTCCAAGTCGAATTCCCTGTCCTCCCCCATCAATCTCCCTTCCAAGGGAAAGTTCCCTGCTTCCGGGTACTTCAGCTCCAGGCTCAACCCCCCAATGGATATATCCATGGTCATCCCCTTGAACTGGGTCTCGATGGCTTCTTCCTCTTTGAGATTGATCAGATCGATACTGACGGGGATTGCCATCCTAAACCGTTCGTGTTTCCTGCGCTCAACGCCACTGTAACGCACGGAATAAATCATCTCAGATCCCCCAAAGACCCCTGAGTTCACTTCCCACATTTACTGATGGGCTGGCTTTTCGGTTTTTACGCATATCTTATGCCATCATCTGTAATTAATTGAAATTAAAATAAAAACTGAAAGACACCTACGATAAATTTCCTTTGCATTTATATCTCCCCCTGAAGGGGGTATTCATTTACATCGTTTCCAGCCATTTGGAGAAGGTCATCAAAGTTTGTGGCATGGGTTGGAAAGCAGACCTCATTGATTTCGACCGCGAACCCTTTTCTCCCAAATCCATAGTCGTAAAGGGTTTTCTCCAATCGTTCCCTCACCCTGTGGAGTCCCACCATATCGGCATAAGGCAGCATAACCAGAAGCCGATTTCCCGCGCCCTGACCGACGATATCCGTATCTCTCAGCTCACTTTTGACGAGATTTGCAAGGGTTTTAAAGGAGATGCTGGCATTTTCCCCTGGTGAGGGGGCGAGGTGACCGAAGCTGAGGGACAATAAACTCAGGTAGTTCTGGTATCTTCGTGCTCTTTTGATCTCCAAGTCCAGCAAGAACAGGAAGGATTGCCTGTTGAACACATCTCCGAATGCAAACATGGTCGTTCCCCCTGTTAATTCGTGTGGCGATGCTGCATTGGCGCCGTTATTGGGCGCTACGGTTCATAGATAGTACTGCAGTGTAACAATTCTACTCTTGTCACTATGGCGATCTCGCGAACAACAGGAGAAAACGGAAAAATGTTTAAGAATATATGCAAATTTCGTTCCAGGCAGGAAATTTATGGGAAATAGTTAGGTAATTAACTGAAATCGCTCAATAAACAAAATGTTCTCAAATAACTGGTTTTTTCATTTCTTTTATCAAATAGTGGAAAAAAGTTTTTCACACTGAGAATGCTGATGCGGATTTTTGGTGCTGATGTGTTGCCTTTATTCGGCGCTACGATTCACTACAAGTGTTGAGAGTTTAGAAAAGTAATGGGGCTGAGTGCGGAGAGAAAGAATAGGTGCGGGAGTACATTCCTATCGCTATCCACGGGCCGCCTGTGACTCTACCTGGTCAGGCCGTATTGCCTTATTTTATACAGTAGGGCTTTGTAGCTGATGTCCAACAATTCTGCAGCCCTTTTGCGGTGCCAGTTGGTCTGGGCCAAGACCTTCAAAATGGCCTGCTTCTCTGCCTCCATGGCGGCTCTTTGGCCTACCTCTTTGAGGGGCAGGACGGGAAGGGTTGACGCTGGGGGCTGGGGGTTGGATTCGTAGACGCCTCTTTTTTCCTTTGCCTTGGTGCCTAATTCCTCGATGATGGCTGCCTCATCGCCCAATACCACGAGGCGTTTAATCATATTCTCCAATTCCCGGATATTCCCAGGCCATTGGTGACACATAAACGTCTTCATCAGCTTCGGTGAAGGGTGATTAACCTTTTTACCATATTTTCTGATGTATTTCCTGAGAAAGTAGTCGATGAAGATCGGAATTTCCTCCTTTCTCTCCCTCAGGGCAGGGATGGAGATACGAAAGGCATTGAGCCGATAGTAGAGATCCTCCCTGAAGTGGCCATCCCTTAGGGCTTGCTCGAGGTCTTTGTTGGTGGCCACCAAAACGCGCACATCGACTTGGATATCGGTCTTACCCCCTAAGCGAGAAAATTCGCCATCTTGGAGGACGTGAAGGAACTTGGCCTGCAGTGACGGGCTGATGTCCCCGATCTCATCCAAAAAGATGGTTCCTCCGTGTGCCATATCGAACTTTCCCGGTTTCTTCCGATAGGCCCCGGTAAATGCCCCCTTCTCATATCCGAAGAGCTCGCTTTCGAGGAGTTTCTCGGGAAGGGCAGCACAGTTGACCTTGACGAATGGTTTATCCTTTCGAGGGGAATTGAGGTGCAATGCACGGGCGACGATTTCCTTGCCGACGCCGCTCTCCCCACGAATGAGGACGGTGACGTTGGCACTTGCCACTCGATCGACGAGGCCCCGAATTCGATCCATCTTCTCTCCGAAAAAAATGAAAGAACCATTCACATCAAGGGATTGTGTTCCTTTGGCAGCTTTTGCTGAATAGCGGCTTCCTTTAGGCAACGCCTTCCCCGTTCTCATTTCCCCCTGATTCCATTTGTCTTGACTTCATCATCGTTTGTGGTATGTAAGAAGAAAGGGGGGGTTAAGATAGAAAAAGTCGCATTGAGTCTCCCCAGACTGTGCCTTTTTCTACTTCGGCCCTCCCTTTACTATATCCAACTCTTCTGTTCTTCTACAAGTCTCCCCTTATTATTGTTAGGCACCTAAAAAACTATAAAAGCAATCATGCATTAAGAGATTTTATGTCCCCGGAACCCAATTATGGCGAATTACCAACCTTTCGAGGGTCTCACAGAATTTGCCACAGGTGAGATGGGAATGATCAGAATGAGGAACTATCTCCATTTCTACTTCTCTTCCCCCCCTTCCTCGAGTAGCACTCGACACATCTCACACATTTCTCTCTTGGCGTATTGGCAATGCTCCACCTGCAGTTGCATCCGATTTATCTTGTCCCACATTCTACTCTCTGTGTCCCCTAATAGCTTCAAGAGCTGCCCGTAGTCTGTAGAACCTTTTTTGAGGTGATCCCGAATTTTCCAGACGTATTCCATTATCGCAAACATTTCCATCCCTCCTCTAACATCAATTGTCTTCGTGATCCTTCCCCCAGACGCAAAAGAACCTCATCGATTATATGGTTTTGCTGAATCCTTCGCTAGCAAATCTATAAGGCTATAGTCTTCTAAACCAAAAACTTTCAACATTCTCCTTCTATTCCGATTCTCCGGGCAACATCTTTTCTATAATATCCCCTGTACATGACCAAGTCCTGGTTGAACTATCATAAGTGATGGTTCCCGTCATACCTGATTCAGCAGCGGCGGTGGCTGTTACGGTAAATTTATCGGCATCTCCAACCGTTTCATAAGTAAAATACACTGAATCCCTTACATCTATCCCCTTCTCCAAGAAAATCGTCGAGGCTTCCCCACCGGCGGCTGTGTAAAATTTTGACGTCTTCATTCTCTCCAGCTTCTGGGAAGTCATTATCGCCTTGATCATCCCCAATCCCTCTCGAACTTTGGCCGTTTCGGAGTAATGCAGATACAGAGGGACGGCAATGGAAACCAGTGTTCCTACGATGACTAACACTATGATCAACTCTACGAGGGTGAAACCGCTATGGCGGTGCAATCTCTTCGTCATCTGTACCTCTCAGGGATCTCAAAATCGCCGTAGCCTAAAATTTCTTATCTTTGAGCCTTGGCTTTTCACGGCAGGTACTATGAAAAAATTGCAAGGGTCGTTGAGACTTATGAAAAGTTAATGATTTTATCCTATCAAAATTTAATCGAATTTAATCGCATTTAATAGATTTATTAAAATAGACCAACGATAAGCAATAAAAATGCCAATTCTCAAAATCTTAATCCGATAATAACCGATAAAATTACCTAACGAAGTTCGAAAATCTCATTGAGACGGGACTCGAAGACGAGACTATTTGGGCGGGGGATAAGAAGCGGATTAAAGAGTCAATGCTTCTCCATAAAAAAAGTAAAAGGGCACACAAATCATGAACCAGTCTCTCATTCCTGGCTCCCCGAATTTGTGGATTCGTAGTTAATTGACGCGATAGACCCAGGTCGGAGGTGGCAATCAACTGATACTTCTATGAGGCCGTTTGTTGTCGGTGGTGGTGTTGAACCCATGGGGAACGAATACTAACTTAACTATGGATTTCCCGTAAATCCGCATCCGGTGCATGTTTCTACCGCAAATCGATACTTCTCGCTTACCTCCCCGATAATCGATTACATCTTGAAATATTTACCTTTGTTAGACAAAAAAGCCAGGCCACCATCAGAACACCCAGAAGGATATTAAAAATTATAAAATAATATTTAACTTTGGCTACCATTGTGGTATAGGGAGAGGAAGTCCTCGATCGTGTCCATCACGACCATTTGGTACAGTCCATAACCTTAGCCTTCTGGAGGAAGTTGTGAGAAAAGGCGTTTAGAAGGTGTCAATGTGGGTCTCTGAGGGGCTTGTCCAGCTCTGAGCAGGCTTTTTCTTGTGAAGTCTGAGGGAGGGGGGGTAACCGGATCATTGCACAGCGTGTTAAGCGCAAGCTCAGCGCTATTCTCAGTGCCGATGTTGACGGATACAGCCGCCTCATGACCGAGGATGAGGAAGGGGCCATCGAGATGCTAGAAATCTACCGAGTGGTGATGGCTTCGCCCATCAGGTACTAATAAATTGAGTGTTGTGTCTAATGATTTTACGTTTTTCCAAAAAGAAGGCTAACCCCGGATGGGGAGCGCAATCTGGAGGAGCAACCACGGTGTGAACCGGACGCACGGTGTCATATGAAAAATGGGACCGACTTTCATATCAGGCGTTAAGCAAAAACTCTTGAAGTGATTTTGAATCACTATACGAGGTAATGAAAAAATAGACAAAGGCAACACAGAAGACCGGCTTATATCAGGTACGCTAAAAAAGAAAAAATTTCCTATTTGGATAGGAACTGTTCTTGTCATCGCAGCCCTGGCAGCAGGTAGTTATTTTTTAGTTGAACCAAAAGACCACGAAACTCGGGAACCTACAGGTATCAGGGAAACGGTAACTATTGGGGTTGCAAGAACCCCTTTATCTTCGCCTGCTGTAATAGCACTTACGCAAGGGTATTTTGTAAATGAAGGCCTTGATGTGACAATGAAGGAATATGACAGCGGAAGACGTGCCTTAGAAAGTATGTTCGCCGGGGTAGTCGATATATCTACAGTTGCAGATACCCCCATTGTATTCAGCAGTTTCGATAGACAAGATTATTCCATCTTTGCTACATTTGTCTATTCTTATCGTGATAGTAAAATAATTGCTTATAGAGATAAAAACATCAATACGGGAGCAGACCTAAAAGGTAAGAAAGTGGGGACATACGTAGGGACATCCGGCCACTTCTTCCTGGGACTTTGCTTAATTTATAATCACCTGTCAATTTCTGAAGTAAAACTGATTAATATTAGGGCAGTAGATTTACCAGTTTCTTTAAAAAATAATGAGGTAGATGCAATTTCCGTTTGGGAACCATTCGCTCATGAAGCTAAGCAATTACTGCAAGATAAAGCTATGGAATTGTCATGCTCAGAAATTTACCGGACGACATTTAATTTCGCTGTAATGAAAGATTTTGCAAAGAATCATCCAGAAACCCTGGAGAAATTTCTTCGAGCCATTGACGGTGCTATCACATTTATAAAAAATAACAAGGAGAAATCACAAGCTATAGTAGCTGGGAGCCTCAATCTCGATGAGAAAAATGTGAGCGCAATTTGGGATGACTATGTATTCGAGATTTTTTTGGATCAGTCTTTACTTCTGAGCTGGGAGGATATAGCACGCTGGGCGATAAAAAACAGGTTCACCGGTAAAACAAAGGTTCCCAATTATCTGAATTTTATTTATCTGGATGGACTGGAGGCTGTGGAATTTGAAGCGATTACCATAATCCGTTAGGAGGAATACTGATGAAAATTAAGTCCAAGGTATGGATTAGCGCGATATTGTCTATTAGTCTGGCTCTCATAGTAGGCATCATTCTTTTTTTGACAGTTCAGAAAATGGATAAAGCGAGAGACAGAAGCACAGTGGCTGGCGAAGTCGTCAAAGGGATGGCTGAACTGGAAATCCTAACCTATGATTATTTGTTGCACCGTGAAGAACGGGCTCAAAAACAGTGGCAATTAAAACATAACTCTGTAGCAAAGCACATGGAAGGAGTAGCATTCAAGAGTCTCGAGAAGCAAACCTTTTTGGACAAAATACGCCATAATCATGACAGTATCAAAGGCATTTTTACCCAGATGACCACAGACTGGGAAAAAAGGCAGGGGCTCGGTGAAGCAGGAATTGCTGTATCCCAGGAGTTGAATGAGAGATTAGCAAGCCGGCTGTTGATGAAGTCACAAGCGATAGTTTCCGATGCCTTTCAGCTGCAAAAGGCAATTCAAGCGAAGCTAGTGAGTACGCAACAAACGGGCAGTTTGCTCATTATTGTCTGTGTTGGAATACTTGCCGTGATTATGCCGGCAACTTCAGCGTGGATGAGCGTGAGTGTTTTGAAGCCGATCGCGGAACTCCAGGAAGGCACCCAGATTATCGGCGCTGGTAACTTGGATTACAAGGTAGGCACAGCCGCAAAGGACGAAGTCGGTCAGCTTTCGAGGGCATTTGATGAAATGACAGGAAAATTAAGGAAAACCACCGTCTCATACGACGAGCTTGCCGTGGAGGCTATAAACCGCAAGCGGGCTGAGGAGGCACTGCGCAAAGCTCACGATGAACTGGAACAACGGGTAGAGGAGCGCACCGCCGAACTCATGACGGCCAATCAGCGACTGAGGCGGGAAATACGGGAGCGCACGCGGGCAAAGGAAGGACAAACTCGGCTGCGGCGGCGGCTCGAGGCATTGTGGGAAGTCGCCCGCATGGTTGACGCGGACTACCAGACGTTGTGCGACCGCATCCTGGTCGAGATCATGGATATGACCCGAAGCCGTTATGCCTTTTACGGTTTCCTCAACGAAGATGAGAGCGTGATGTGGGTTTATTCCTGGTCCAAGGAGGTGTTAGAGCAGTGTCAAATTCAGAACAAGCCCATAGAGTACCCCATCACCGAGGCCGGGCTCTGGGCCGATGCGGTGCGGGAGAGAAGGAGGCTCATCATCAATGATTATCAATCTGAGCACCCGAGCAAGAAGGGGATTCCTGAGGGCCATGTCCGTCTCACAAGGATACTAGTGGTTCCCATTTTCAGTTACGGCCGCATCGTTGCATTGGCCGCCGTCGCCAACAAATCTTCTGATTATGAGGAAGAAGATGCTAGGGAGATCGAGGGCTTTGCCACAAATGTACAGGTGATTTTGGAGCGGCAAAAGATGGAGGGGGCGATCCGGGAATCGGAGAATCAGTTGCGACGCCTCTCTTCTCAGCTCCTTTCCGCTCAAGAAAACGAGAGGAAATCCGTGGCTCAAGACCTCCATGACAGCATCGGCCAGACGTTGGCCGCTATCAAATTCGGAACGGAAAAAGCCCTCGGACAGTTGCCGAAAAGGGCATCGAAGAAAATCAGACAGCCCCTGGAGGCCACCATCGCAATGGTTCAAAATGGCATCGAGGAAGTCCGAAGGATTCAGATGGCTCTGCGTCCGCCCACTCTCGATGATCTGGGCGTCTTGGCGACCATTTCCTGGCTCTGCCGGGAATTTCAAACTATTTATTCGGGGATCCGCATCGAACAGCGCATCGACCTACAGGAGGATGACGTGCCCGAGCCTCTGAAGACAGTTATCTACAGGGTGATGCAGGAGGCCCTGAACAATATCGCCAAACACAGCAAAGCAGACCTGGTGCGTCTCTCCCTGAGGAAGGCAAATGGCACCACAAAATTGAAGATCGAGGATAACGGATTGGGGTTCGATTTGGAGGATGTACTCTCTGCGGAAAGTTCCAAAAGGGGATTGGGGCTTTCCAGCATGAAGGAGAGAATTGAACTTTCGGGTGGGTTTTTTGCCATCGAGTCCGCGACCGGAGCAGGAACCATTATCCGAGCTTCATGGTCTCTGCAATAGTCTCAAGATTCGGCTTGAAATTGAATCCTACCTTACTGGGAACTTGGGAATTCCAGACATCTTCCATCTTATCTACGGGATCTCGGTCTTTGCGGGAACCCGGCGCATGGGTGCCGTCTTGCTCTGACCGAGGAAGTAGTCTCGCAAAATACCGTATTTCGACTCATAAAATACCGTTTTTCTCTTCATAAAATACAGTATCCACCCTATTTATTTTCCCTGCGAGAACGGGTGATTCTAATATTGGGGGTTTTGTCGTCCGGTATAACCTCCTTCTTACCCCCTTCCCTCTGCCAGTTTTTCCCTCCTTTC
>CAYFXP010000290.1:0-7702 GCA_964346935.1 uncultured Syntrophobacterales bacterium | reverse complement strand
TATATCGGACAGTAATTGAGGCATTCGCCGCACCGAGTGCAAGCATCGATCTCAATCAGCTGTTTGGGAGAAAGGTTCGATAGTTTCATGCCCCTCTATGCCTTCCCGTGTTCGTCGATCTCCTTCTTGAGCCACTCCTGGATCTCACCGGGATCGGTCATGAGGTTCTTGATCTCGTCCATGTTATCGGGCCTAATCTTGAACATCCACCCCTTCCCGTAGCGATCCTCATTGATCAGCTTCGCATCCTCCTCCAGCTCCTCGTTTACTTCAACCAGTTCACCGCTTACCACGGCAAAGACTTTCCCCAGCTACTTCCCCGATTCAAGCTTGGTAAAGCTCTTCCCCTGGGTGAGTTTCTTCCCCTCGGGGGGAGGCCCACATAGGAGATATCCCCGGCTATCTTCTAGGCGTAATCGTTCATCCCCATAATCCCGAGATTGCCCTCAACCCGGGCCCAAAGTGGTTCTGCTCATAGTAAAGTCCTACCGGAAATTCATACCCCTCGATGTCCATTTCCACACCTCCTTGTCTTCAATCAAGCTTACGCTGCCTCCGATCCCCCCTTTCCCTTGCCGGACCCTAAGAACGCTAAGCAAAAAACACAGGTCTTGGACCTCAGCTTCCCACCAAATACATTATATCTTCCCACAGAACCCACCCTCAACCAATTGCCCTTTCTCGGCAAGAAGAAAAGATCTAAATCCCGTCATTCCGCGATAAAGGATCCCCCAGGTCTACGAGGAACCATTAGGGCCTGGCCTCCGAAGAAACGCGTTCAGTCGCTGCCTGGCGATGAGCCTTCCTCGTCCTCCAATGCCCTCACCTCGGACTCGACGTAGTTCAAATGCTCGAGGATCCTCTCCCGGGCCTTTTCAGGTGAGCGGTTCTTGATAGCGCTGAAGATCCGATAGTGCTGCTGAAACAACTTTTTCGCCTTCCCTTGATCCCTGAAAACCCTCCCCACGGATTCCCTGAGGAGCTCGTAAATCGTGAACATTATGTGGGTCTGGATCGGATTGTGGGTTGCCTGGGCCATGGCGAGGTGAAAATCGGCATCCTGCTTTTCCCACGATTTGCCCTCGTCCAGGGCTGTTTGCATCTTTCCGACAATCTCCCCCAACCGTTTAATATCCTCTTCTGAAACCCTTTGGGCAGCGTGAAAGGCACCCCAGGCCTCCATGGCCTTCCTCACCTCTATCAGGTCGAAGATCTTCTGGGTATCGGACTTCAGGAGGAGGGAAAGGGGATCCTGGAGCTTCTCCGATGTAATCGACTTGACGAAGGTCCTGTCGCCCTGTTTTACCTCCAAAAAACCCTGAGCAACCAACGATTTCAGTGCCTCCCTAAGAGACGGGCGACTGACTCCGAACTCCCTGATGAGCTCTCGCTCAGGCGGAAGCCTGTCACCGGGCTTCAATATACCCTCGCTGATGAGGGCTTTTACCTGATTCACAATTTCATCGGACACCCTCTGGCGTTTGACGGATCTAAACATGCCAACCTCCATTGGTCTTACCTTTTTCTAATCTACATTTTCCCCCATGTCAAGCATGAAGGGCAATCTTATCTGACGTCCGTTACTTTTTGTCCATTCCTCGCTGTTTCGCGTGATTCCCGAAAAAGCAAGTATTTGTAAATTTATTTATATATTTAAATATGTTCAATTTCATTCTTTTTTCGTTGACAACCCACATCCCATTTGGTATAAGCTCCATGTCCTTTAGACCATGAACACCAACGGACAATAGGAAAACGCATATACATATCAAATTGTACAGATGTAATACGCCATAGCTAAGCAATGAACAGCATGACGCGAAGAACGAGGCGTGATTTCTTAAAGATCGCTGGCGCTGGAGTGCTGGGGGCTGGGGCAATCCTCGCCGAATCGGAGAAATTAAGCTCCCACGGTGCCGTACCTAAGGGCCTCCAAAAGGACCCCGTAAAAATCGGCGTGATGACTTTTAAAAGGGGGATTGCAGCAATCCTCGGAATTGCTGCGTGGAGGGCGTGTCAGATTTGGCGCGATAAAATCAACGCCGCCGGAGGAATCCTTGGAAGGAAAGTGGAATTGCACCTGGAAGAGGAGTCATCGACCAAGGACACCGTGGAAAGGTTCAAGAAGCTGACCCTTTCAACCAGGGTTAACGTGATTTCTGGCCTATTTTCGAACGGAAATGGACAGGCGGTCGGGCCGGTCGCCGAACAGTTAGGGCAGCTTTGGCTATCGCATGACGCAACTACCCAAAAGGGCCTCCAAGAAACGATGCCAAAGATGGAATATGGCTTCAGGAGCGTTTATAACGAGTCAGAGGCTGTTGCCGGAGCGCTCATGACCGCGAAATACTTTCCAGAGGGCAAGACGGTAGCGGGCATTAATAATGATTATTCGTACGGTAGGACCTGCTGGGAGGCATATCTGACCGTCCTGCAGTATCTTAACCCGGGCGTGAAGCCCGTTGAGGCCCAGTGGCCAAAATTAGGAGTTACCGATTTTACCTCTCATATCGCGGCGCTCAAGAAGGCCGACCCAGATCTCATCATGAGCAGCTTCTGGTCAGGGGATACGACCATATTCCTGAAACAGGCGGCTGCCGCGGGATTACTCGATAAAATCAAGGGCTGCTTCACCACGGGCGGCGGTGTTCACTTCACCCTCAAGAAGAGTTTTGCGTCCGAGGGTCTCATATTGGGTTACAACAGCTATTACTTCAGGTGGACGGATGCGTGGCCACTCAACACCAGATTCGTCAAGACCTATGTCGAAAGATACAAAGAATACCCGCCCTATGAGAGCGACCACGCGTATTTCACTCTTCAGGCCTATAAGGCTGCGGTGGAGAAGTGTTACGCTATAAAGGGGAAGTGGCCATCAAAGAAGGAGATCGCTGCAGCCCTGCGGGGAATATCGGTCCCCTCCCTTTCCGGATACCGCGGTTATCGGGAGGACAACTACCAGATATGCAACTTCTTCATGGGCATTACCACCCATGACAACCCGTACGATTTCGTCACCGCCAAACCGGTCGAGATCTTCAGTCCGGCCCAGATCATACATCCACCTGGTATGAAGTTTCACGACTGGGTGAAATCATGGAAGAAGTTGTGATCGCTCTTGGGGATCACGTAACCCCTGCTTGACCATCACTGAGGAGGATTCATAATTGATGGCTTCGTAAAAAGTCCAACTTCTGCGTTGCGCTGCATCCTTCGTCACTGCAGCGTACCGTAATTGCGCCTCATTCCTCAGGATTTGCGCGCCTTGAATTTGGAGCTTTTTACTTTGCCATCGCATTAAGACTTTTTACGAGATCATCATAATTGCGTGAAGAAATTTTAGGGGGGAGGTGATATATCGAGTCCGAGAATCATTGGGAACTACGAAGATAACAAGCAGTTTTAGGAGGTAACCATGGCTCGACTATTCGAATATCAAGGAAAAGAGTTGCTCAAGAAGGCCAAAGTCCCGGTTCCCCAGGGCGAGGCGGCGACAACCCCCCAAGAGGCGAGGGAGATAGCCGAGAAGATAGGTAAGGCCGTTGCTATCAAGGCGCAAATCTGGGCTGGAGGACGCGGAAAAGCCGGCGGCATCCAGTTCGCCCAGACGCCTGACGAGGCGGAAAAGGTTACGAGCAAACTCCTCGGATCACAAATCAAGAACCTCACGGTGGAAAAGGTCCTCGTAGAGGAAAAGCTGGATATCGAAAGGGAGTTCTACGCCGGCGTGATCATCGATGCCACGAGGGAGGTCAGGGCACCGGTTGTTATGTTCAGCACCGAAGGAGGCGTGGACATCGAGGAAGTGCCCTCGGAAAAGATCGCACAAATGAATGTGGATGTCCTTCGGGGCCTCCGCTTCTACGATGCCCTCAACCTTGCCGTTACGTTAAAGTTAGAGACCAAGCTGCTTCCGGCCATCGCACAGGCCATACTCGGCTTGTATGAGACCTTTAAGGGATATGACTGCAGGACTGCCGAGATTAACCCCCTCATCTTAACCAAGGACGGAAAGATATATGCCGCCGATTGCCGTATGGCCATCGACGACTCATCGGTGTTCCGCCATCCCGAGTTCGGTATCGATGTCGCTCGCGAGTCATCCACTCCCCCTACTGAGCTGGACAAGATAGCATGGTCCATAGAGGAAGGAGATCTCCGGGGCACGTGTTATATCGCCCAAATGATCCCGGAAATCACGGAGCCGGGCTACGTGGGCTACCACGGCATAGGAGGAGGCGGCGCAATTTTAGGGGTAGATGCCCTCAATCGCCAGGGACTGAAGATCGCCAACTACGCCGATACCAGTGGTAATCCCACGGCTGCGAAGGTCTACCGGGCGGCCAAAGTCATCCTATCCCAGGTTGGTATTGAGGGTTATATGCTCGGCGGGTTCATCGTGGCGAACCAGGAGCAATGGCACCATGCCCATGGGGTGGTAAAGGCCCTCAGGGAGGACCTGGCTGATAAACCAGGGTTCCCCGTTGTGCTCCTGCTCTGCGGAAATAAGGAGAAAGAGTCCCTGGAGATTTTACATGAGGGAACGAAGGATCTACCGATACGTGCCGAGATCTATGGAAGCGATAAGGCATATGAAACGGAATTCCTGGCCAAAAGGATGAAGGCGCTCATTGATGAATATCGGAAGGAGAGAGGCGCAAAGGAGGGATGAGCCGATGATAGAATTCGAGGAGAGGACCATTAAGATCATCATCGATGATAGCAAATGCGTTGACTGCAAAACCCACGTCTGCGCCGAGGCGTGTAAAGCTTACGATCGAGGAATCTTAGTAATCAAGGAGGGTAAGCCCACACCAGCAGGGGACGCGGAATTTACCAAACGTGTTGGGACGGAGTGTCTGGCATGTGAGTACGAGTGCTGGTTCAGGGGAAACAAGGCGATCAAGATCGAGGTCCCTATTACCGGATTGGAGGAGTACCGGAGAAAACACGGATTAACGTAAAAGGTGGTGAGAAAAATGGCTATTCTATTGAGAAAGGACACAAAGGTATTGGTTCAGGGCATCACGGGGAGGGAAGGTTCGGCTCGGGCAGCATTTATGAAGGGGTATGGCACTCAGGTAGTGGCAGGGGTTACGCCCGGCCGTGGCGGAGAAGAGGTGGCCGGGATACCCGTCTATAATACGATTGCAGAGGCCGTCAGCACCCAGGGCCCCATAGACGCCAGCGTTACCTTCGTACCCGGCCCGGCCCTCAAAGGCGCTGTACTGGAGGCCATGGATTCCGACATTCCCTTGATCGTGATGCCCGTTGAGCGGGTTCCCCTCTATGATATCCTCGAAATGATGGCCTATGCCAAGCTGAAGGGAACTCGCTTGTTAGGACCCGGTGCAATCGGCATTATGAGTCCAGGAATTGCTGCTGCCGGTTGGCTCGGGGGCACCCCGGAATTTGCCAAGAGGGTGTTCGTACCGGGACCCGTTGGTGTTATCTCCAGAAGTGGTGGACAGTCCGGCACGGTTCCATGGGCCATTAAGGAAGCGGGGCTCGGGGTCAGCACGGTATTGCACATTGGAACGGAGCCGGTCGTGGGGCAGTCCATGGGGGACATATTGCCCCTTTTCCAAGAGGACCAAGATACCAAGGGCGTCGCCATCTTCGGAGAGATCGGCGGCCCCTATGAAGAGGAGGCTGCAGCGGCGGTGAGGGAGAAGCGATTCACGAAACCCCTCGTCGTGTATGTCGCCGGTGCCTGGGCTCCCGAGGGTATGCGGTTTTCCCACGCCAGCAGCATCATCGAGAGGGGAAGGGGATCGGCCAAGGACAAGATAAAATCCCTCAAAGAAGCAGGGGTGCACGTGGTCGACCGACCCGATGAGATCGCCCCAACCATTAAACGATTAATCAAAGCCTAAGAGGAGGTGCAAAGATGCCTGTAATGAGATCCGTTTTCTATGTTCCGGGAAACAACGAAAAAATGGTTTCCAAGGCTCCCTCCATTGCAGCCGACATCATGACCCTGGACCTGGAGGATTCCGTACCACCCGCGGAAAAACCGAAAGCCCGTGATGTGATCAGGGAGAACTTGAAGCACGCGGGAACGGGTGGAGCCCCCGTATATGTCCGAATCAACAACTGGGAGACCGAGATGACCAATGACGACTGCGAGGCAGTGGTCCACCAAGGGCTCTCAGGCGTTTGCCTGGCCAAATGCGGTGGCCCGGATCACGTCATCCGTCTCGACTGGAAACTGGAGGAATTGGAGCTCAGGAGGGGACTGGAGGTAGGCAGTATCGCAATCCAGCTCTTGATTGAGACCGCCAAAGGAGTGATAAACGCCTATCCCGCTGCAATAGCCAGCAAGCGCGTTAACTCCCTCATCTTCGGTGCCGTTGACTACACCAAGGACATGAGGGTGAAGCTTACTATCGAGGGCGAGGAGCAATACTACGCCCGCGCTCACACCGCCGTTGCCGCAAGGGCGGCTAATTGTATCGCCATTGACTGTCCCTTCGTGGCCTACAAGGACACCGAGGCCTTTGAGAAGAGCACGTCCTTCGGCCGACAGCTGGGCTACGAGGGAAGGATGCTCATCCACCCGAGCCAGATCGAGCCCTCTCACCGGATCTATACCCCGTCTGCCGAGGATGTGGAATGGGCACAGGGCGTCGTGAAGGTCTTCGAAGAAGAGGGAATTGCCAAGGGAGCGGCAGCCGTTTCCTACCAGGGGAAGATGGTGGATACCCCCGTCTACGAGAATGCCAAGACGGTTCTCGCCATCATGGCGGAGATATCCTCCCTGGAGGCCAAGCGGAAGTAAGGCTGAAGCCCTCCAGCAGATCTCGCTCATGGCCAACCCTGTTTCCCGTGATCCCAAGTAACTCCACACCATGAGGTTCGGGCAATGCGGATTATTGTCGTCGGCCAGGGACCCTTCGGGGCGAAGGTGCTGGAAGCCTTGGTCCAGAAGGGAGAGGAAATAGTCGGGGTCTTCTGTCCCCCGGACAAAAGGGGGGAGGCAATACGTGATTTGGCCGAAAGATCGGGCATTCCAGTCTTCCGACCGAATCAAATGCGAGATCCCCAGGTGTATGTCAACTATGCGGGTTTATATCCGAACCTGGCAATGTTGGCATTCGTGACCGATATCATTCCCGGAAGGCTCCTCGGTGTCCCCTCCCTGGGCACCATCTGTTACCACCCCTCGCTTCTGCCAAGACACCGCGGCGCTAGCGCAATCAATTGGGCCATCATCCAAGGGGATGCCCGTACCGGGCTGACGATCTTCTGGGTCGACGAGGGGATCGATACCGGGCCCATCCTGCTCCAGAAGGAGGTTGAAATTGGTCCCGACGATACGACGGGTTCCCTCTACTTCAATACCCTCTTTCCCATGGGTGTTGAGGCAATGCTGGAGGCCGTCCAATTGATAAGAGAAGGGAAGGCGCCGAGGATACCCCAAAGTGAACCCGATGCAACTTACGAGCCCCCCTGTGACGATACCGTTGCCGAGGTGGACTGGAAGAAACCGACCAAAGATCTCTATAATTTAATCAGGGGATGTGACCCCCAACCCGGGGCTCACACCGCCATCAAGGGGAAGAAGGTAAGGCTCTATGATGCCAGGCTTCATACCGGGGCCACGGAAAAACCATCCGGGGAGATACTCGCCATAGAAAAGCAAGGCCTGCGGGTAGCGGCAGGGAAAGCCTCTATCGAAATCGGTAAGCTCAGGATCGAT
>CAYFXP010000289.1:0-12089 GCA_964346935.1 uncultured Syntrophobacterales bacterium | reverse complement strand
AATCCTACCGCGGTGTAGACGGGGATAGCGCCTCCACTACCGAGGTTTACTCGCTCCTATCGAGCCTCTCGGGGGTTCCCTTAAGGCAGGATGTCGCCGTAACGGGTTCCGTCAATCAGAAGGGGGAGATCCAGCCCATTGGGGGTGTGAACGAGAAGATCGAGGGGTTCTTCGATGTGTGCAAGGCCAAGGGGCTAACGGGAAAACAGGGGGTGATGATACCCAATCAAAATGTGGATGACCTCATGCTGAGGAAAGATATTGTGAAGGCGATTGAGGAGGACAAATTCCACATCTATCCCATTAAGACCATCGATCAGGGGATCGAGCTTTTGACCGGTGTAGAAGCAGGCGAAAGTGATGAGAACGGCAGATTTAAGGAAGGGACGGTGAACTTCTTGGTCGATAAGAGGTTGAAAGAACTGGCCGCGGGGATAAAGGAGTTTGAAGCAGCGGAGGAGAAAGCACCCAAGAAGAAGAAAAAATGAAAAGGGCTTTCCTTGAGGGGTTTAAACCCAACATCCCGCATCGAGATCAATACATGTCCAAAGGAAGGCCAGCGGGTCCGGATAACGGGAAGGGGACTGGATGGTTTGGCTTCCCGTAAGGCCCGGCCCGGCGAATTGGTTACGTTAACAGAGGAAGGAGGGAAGGAGTTCCGGGGGAGGGTCCTTTCCATCAACCGCCGTGAGGCCTGGGTGTTCGTGTTCGAATCCCTCGTACCTCCAACCGAGCCCTCCACGAAGGTCATCCTTCTCCAAGCCCTGCCCGACAAGGAACGGATGGAGCTCATCATCCAGAAGGCTACCGAGCTCGGTGTCTATTCCATCGTTCCCTTCAAATCGAAGCGATCGATATCCCTCGAGGAACGGGAGGGGAAACAGCCCAAGGCCCATCGCTGGCAGTTCATCGCCATAAAGGCAGCCCAGCAGTCCAGAAGGGGGATGGTTCCCACTGTTGAGCCTTATTGCGACCTCTCGGGAGCGCTGAGGTACGCTGAGGAAAGCGCGCTCAAGATCCTCTTATGGGAAAAGGGACGTGAGAACTCCTTGAGGGATGTCCTGAGGTCCCAGGGGAATTGTGAAAAGGTGGTCGTGATGGTGGGTCCTGAGGGGGGCTTCGACCCCCGAGAGGTCCGAAGGGCCCGGGAGAGAGGATTCATACCCGTAACCCTTGGACGGAGGATTTTGAGGACGGAGACGGCCGCCATTGTACTTGTGGGAATCGTGCAATACGAATTGGGCAATTTGGGACGCTGTTCATAAATGATGAGGTTTTACCAACTGCCCAATCCCGGAATAGAGGTGATAAATCACAATTTCGACATCACCCCTATCGCATTCCTCTCCGGTGTGATTACGGGGGAGGGAATTTAACAAGGGCATCACCTTCGTCAGTTCATAAGCAGCCTTAGGATATGGAGAGCCCTCGGGGAAGGACGGATATGAATACCGTCTACTTGGTGCGGCACGGACAGACGGCCTGGAACAGGGAGGAGGTTTTTCGGGGGAGGGCGGATATTCCCCTGAACGAAAGCGGTCGCAAGGAGGCTCTCTTGACGGGGAAGTATCTGAGAGGGGTGGGTGTGGATTCTCTTTACAGCAGCCCCCTCTCCCGGGCCATCGAGACGGCGGAAGCCATCGCCCGCTACCAACGCGAGGAGGTTCAAATTCTGGAGGGGCTGATCGACATCGATTTCGGCGGGTGGCAAGGGATCTCCCATGAGGTGGTAAGGGAACGATATGCTGAGTTATATCGACAGTGGAAGGATGCCCCCCACCTCGTCAGGTTTCCCGAGGGAGAAAGTCTGGAAGAGGTGAGGGAGAGGGCACTGGGGGCGATTCATGGGCTCGTCCGCGATCATGCCGGCGAGATCCTTGTCATGGTCTCCCACCGGGTGGTCAACAAGATCGTGATCTGTGGCCTCTTGGGATTGGATAATTCCCATTTCTGGCAGATCGGCCAGGACACGGGCTGCATCAATGTCCTGGAATTCGGGGAAGGGTTTACCCTTCGGTGTCTCAATGACACCTCTCACCTCAGGACCATCGAGGGGGAGAGGGTCCGGATCGATTTTTGAATGAAAGCCGTGAACGAAGCCGAACAGGAATGGGTAATTTGGAGGGTTCTATGATTGAGGTTAGGATTCATGGTCGCGGAGGTCAAGGAGCCGTCATCGCCTCGGAGATTCTGGCGACGGCAGCCTTTTATGACGGGAAATTTTGCCAGTCTTTTCCCGCCTTCGGGGTTGAGAGGAGGGGGGCGCCGGTCAGCGCCTTTACCCGCATCGATGACGAGTCCATTCGCATCCGAACTCAAATCTATGCCCCCGATCACATCGTCGTCCTTGACCAAACCCTTCTCATCGAGGGGATCGAGGTGACCGAGGGGTTGAAGGACGGGGGCTGGATTGTGGTCAACAGTCGAAAAGACCTGGGAGGCTTTCCGGGCTTCCATAACTACAGGGTGGCCACGGTCGATGCCAACTCGATTGCGGCAAGCCACGGTGTGGGAACTCCAACTGCTCCCGTGGTGAATACGACCATTTTGGGAGCCTTCGCCAGGGTGACAGGGTTGGTATCCATCGACTCCGTGATCAAGGCGATCAAGGAAATCGTTCCCGCCAAAAGGGATGAAAATGCCCTCGCTGCACAAGAGGCCTATGAAAAAGTGTTCTTTCGGAACGATGGTTCGCCCCCAAGAAGCTGATTTGTGGAGACCTCAAGCCTCTTTCGGCTCCGACGAGATCCAGCCAGAATTCCCGCGCTTGACACAACCTCCCAAATTTGATAGACCTGGCAAAAAATAAGGAGGTGAAGTCATGAGAACGAAGAAATTCTCGGTTACAGGCATCGTTTTGCTTGCAGTTCTACTGATATTTCCATACGTCTCACCGGCACCTGGAGCGGTAGAACTTCGATTCAACAGCATGTATTCCCCCAAACATCCAATTAACAGGCCCGCATTTTCCCCCTGGGCACAGGAGGTCGAGAAACGGACAGAAGGGCGAGTTAAGGTAACGCTCTTCCCCTCCAATGCCCTCGCAACGGTCAGAGAAGCCTTTGACGCTGCGGTGAGCGGTGTCTGTGACATCGCCGTTTCCTGCCCCACCTACGCCCCGGATCGTTTTCCACTATCCACGGCCATAAACTTGCCCATGCTTGGCCATACCAAGGCCGAGACGAATGCCCTGGCGCTGTGGGAACTCTACGAGACATTCCCTCAGCTTCAAAAAGAATACAGCGAGGTGAAACTGCTATGGCTTTATGCAAACCCTTCCTTCCAGTTGCACTTCACGAAAAAACCCGCTCACAACCTTGAGGAATTGCGGGATAGGGTTATCAGCAGTGGTAGCGCCATGGGGTTGAAGATCTTGCAGGGGTTAGGAGCCCGACCGGAAAGCTTGCCGATGGTGGATGTCTACCTGGCTTTGCAGAAGGGGGTAACAGAAGGTTGTCTGCTTCCATATGCTCCATTGAAACCGCAAAAGATAGCGGAGTTGCTACACTACCATACTGATGCCGACCTTTTATGTGTTAGTTTCTATGTTGTAATGAACCTCGACAAATGGAATGGCCTCAGTTCAGGAGATCAGAAGGCAATAAGCGAGGTTATTGGGCGCTACGGAGCGCAGCTGTGCGGTTCAGTCTTCGATAAGTATCAAGCACGGGATGTAAAGTGGATGGCCGATAAGGGTGACAAATTCTATACACTTCCTTCTGCGGAGCGTGCGAGATGGGTTAAACGCGTCATGCCCTTGCATAATGAATGGGTAAAGAAGATGGAAGCCAGGGGATTGCCAGGGGGGGAGGTAAAGGGAGAAGCAGAGCGGCTCATCGGAAAATACAAGAAGTAAGAAAAAGAAAGGGCCTGTAATTTGCTCTGTAAGGCAGATACATTCCACCACTTTTTCCATAGAGCAGCCGAGTGGATAGCTCGGCTGCTCAATATTTTTGGTGTGACGATGGGGCTGATAATGGTACTCATCGTCACGGCCAATGTGGTAGGCCGCTACGTATTTCGCCGGCCTCTCATCGGCACGGTGGAAGTCGAGGAGTTCATGTTGTTGGTGCTCGTCTTCTTCGGAATAGGATATGCCCAGATAAGAAAGCGACATGTTTCGATAAGCACGCTGGTTGATCGGCTGCCTCAAAAGGCTCAATTGGTCATCAGTAATGTGACCCTCCTTCCGAGCCTGATTGCCTTTTCCTTGATAACGTGGCAGAGCCTGGTAATGGCAGAAAGGTATAGGATAAAAAGGGTTTCCTCGCTCTTCCTCGAAGTTCCCCTTTGGCCCTTTTTGTGTATTCTTGCTATTGGCACCGGAGTTCTCTGTTTGGCTCTCTTGAGTGATTTCATATCTTCTGCCAGGGAGGTCGTGAGAAATGGGAGATTGCTTTACATCTGGTCCATTCTAGGAAATTTGGCAATCGTTGGGATCGTCTTTGTAATATTTATCCATAAGGGATCGTGGTCAACGGATCCGCGCACATTGGGGATGATAATAATAGGCGTTCTCATCATGCTCTTGTTTTCCAAGACGCTTATCAGCAGTGCACTGGCTTTAGCCGGTTTTTTCGGCATGTCGTTCTTGAGCGGCGTAAAGTCCGGCCTTGGCCTCATGGGCACTGTTCCCTATTCGACTGCGGCCAACTATTCCATGTGTGTTATACCCTTCTTTCTGCTTATGGGAGAGCTTGCATATCACGCGGGGGTGAGCCGGAGCCTTTATCATGCGGCTTACAAATGGCTTGGACACATGAGGGGGGGATTGGCAATGGCGACGGTGACTGCCTGTGGTGGTTTCGCTGCTGTCAGCGGATCCAGCCTGGCTACAGCGGCTACGATGGGTACCGTGGCGCTTCCTGAGATGAAGAGATACAACTATGCGCCTGCCCTGGCCGTCGGTTCTATTGCCGCAGGGGGGACTATTGGCATTCTGATTCCACCCAGCACGATGCTGATCATTTATGGGATATTGACGGAGCAATCGATTAGTAAGCTTTTCTTTGCTGGCTTCTTGCCTGGCGTGCTTTCGATTTTTTATTACGTGGTGGTAATTTACATCCTTACCCTGATAAATCCCAACCTCGGTCCCCCGGGCTCCAGAGCAAGTCTCAAGGAGAAATGGACATCCCTAAAGGATACGTGGTTGGTAATAGCCTTATTTATGCTGATCATGGGGGGACTTTACCGGGGGATTTTTACGCCCACTGAAGCTGGGGCTATAGGCGCATCTGCTGTATTGGGCATCAGCCTGTTGAATATGAGGATAACGTGGCGAAATATTATTTCATCCCTTCTTGGGACTGGCGAAACCACGGCCATGGTCTTTGCCATCCTTATCGGCACTACCATCTTTGGGCGTTTTCTTGCAGCTACGAAGCTGCCGATGGAGCTTGCATCCTTTGTTATCGGCCTGCAGGTACCCGCTTGGGTTGTTCTTGGAATTATCATCGTTTTCTATTTCTTCTTTGGCTGCATTATGGGCACGCTACCAATGATTGTCTTGACGGTGCCTATCTTTTTTCCCGTGATACAGGCTTTGGGCTATGACCCCATTTGGTTCGGCATAGTAATTGTTATGGTCTCTGAAATAGGCCTTATTACGCCGCCCGTGGGCATGAACGTCTTCATCATTAAGGGAGTGGCGAAGGATGTGCCGCTTTCCACCATATTCAGGGGAATATTTCCTTTTCTTGGAGCGGATATTGCTCGATTGGCCACGATAGTCATTTTCCCTCAAATTGTACTGTTCCTGCCCAACCTCCTAACGTAGCTGAGGGTGGAGACGGTCAAGTCCGAAGCAAATATCCCATTCGGGAGGGTGGCCAATTCTGGGGCTTGTACGCAGCACGGTTACTGCATTACACGGGCTTTCTGGAGATAACGAACAATAGTAAAAGGAGGACGTGGGCATGGTTGACGAGAAAAGAAAGGCTGTCCTGGCCAGCAAGATAGAGGATTCGAAGAAGGTTGTTCATGAGGCGCTAGATAGGTTCGCTACACAGGAGCTTACCATTGCCTGGACCGGGGGCAAGGACAGTACCCTTGCCCTGTGGATCATTCGTCAGGTGTGCCAGGAACGGGGCCTCAAAACACCCAAATGCCTCGTAATCGATGAGGGAGATACTTTCAAGGAAATCGAGGATTTCATCCAACGGGTGAAAAAAGAGTGGAGTGTGGATACAGAAGTTAACAAAAACGAGGATGTCCTAAAAGCAGCAGGTTATCGATTAAGTGCACTCGTGAAAGTTGCCGATTTGAACGAGCGGAATCGGGCCGAGATCCAGCGAATCGGTTACGAGGAGGGCGAGTTTCCCTTCGAGGCGGAATCTTTTGTGGGAAACCATTTGATGAAGACGGTTGTTTTCAATCAGTTCATTGAGCGCAACAATATTAAGGGCATTTTCCAGGGACTCCGGTGGGATGAACAGGCAGCGAGGCGTAATGATCAATACTTCAGCGAGCGGGAGGGAGGGTACCTGAGCCCGGGGCACATGCGAATTTGCCCCATTCTCCATTTTACCGAGCGGGATATTTGGGATACGATTTTGACCTTTGGCATTCCGTTCTGTGAGCTCTACAAACACGGGTATCGATCCCTCGGGGCAAAGACAACTAGTCGAAAGTCCAGCGATATTCCCGCGTGGGAGCAGGATCTGGAGCACACGGGTGAGCGAGATGGGAGACGGCAGGACAAGGAAAAGGCCATGGAGAGAATGCGGAAGTTGGGATACATGTAGCCAAGGGAGGATAAGCCATGGGAGAGGTTGTCAGCCCTGGATGCAAGAGAGGAATTCCCGGCAATGTGGAGATGCCGCTTGCGGTGGAACGCCTGCCCAACGGCAACACCCTCATTGCCGATGCTGGAGATGAGGCGGGATTCGGAAGCGAGATCGTTGAGGTAGACCCCGTGGGGAACATTATCTGGAATTATAACGAGGGGCTCCGGTTTGCTCACAGTGGTCGCCGGATGAGAAATGGAAATATCCTGATCACCGATACCACCAACGACCGATTGCTTGAGGTCACGCAAGATAAAACGATCGTCATGAACTCGGATGATTGGGGAAAGGGGAGCGGAAAGCTCTCTGACGGATCGCACCTCCACTATCCCAACGAGGCATTTGAATTGGAAGATGGGACCTTTCTGGTGACGGATCGAAACAATGACCGCTGTATTCAGGTTGACAGCGGCGGTCACGTGCTCTGGTCTTTCGACCGAGAGCTTCACCACCCCCATAACGCCAATCCTCTGCCCAATGAGAACATCCTGGTATCCGATTCCGATGGCAACCGGGTTCTTGAGATCACCCGGAAAAAGGAGATTATATGGTCCTATGGGGACGGATCCACTGAGACCCTGTGGTGGCCCAGGAGCGCGATTCGATTGGAGAACGGCAATACGTTGGTCACCGATAGCAAGAACCATCGGATTGTCGAGGTAAATGCCGAGAGGGATACCGCCTGGAAGTTCCAAACCGAGCATGTGGACAAATTCTACATTACCCACGCCACCAGGGAGGGAACCTTTTTAATTGCATGTACGGACGGCCATCACCAGGTGATCGAGGTGGATCGGGCGGGAAACATCGTGTGGCTCTTCCGAAATTATCGGCGGCCTGCGCCTATCTATGCACGGTTGATGAACGGGTTTTTCAAGGGGATTGGTGCCGACGGAATACCGGACCACTGGGTTTTGGCCACGCGGCTCTCGGAAGGTGGGGGGAAGCTGATTTGGGATAAGAACAACAAGCCGCGTCCCTGCCCTGGCCTGGAATTCGAACGTCCTGGTGCTCTCTTCTTACAACAGGACATCGCCGTCGAACCAGGAGCGACCTACCGTGTAGGGGCCGAGATCAAGACGGTGGATGTTAAGGATACTGCATGCCTCCACATGGATTTCTTTGACGCCCATGGGGGGAGCCTCTACCATGTGATCACCGAGATGCCATCGGGAACCCTCTTTACCGGAACCACCGAGTGGACTCACGACATGTTCGAGGGGGAGGCGCCTTCCCGTGCCACCTTCGTTGAGGTGAGGCTGTACATTAATGACAGCGGGACGGTGTTCATCAGAAACGTCATGTTCCATAGGGTGTGAGAAACACTAAAACCCAAGAAAATATAGGGCCTTTGGGCCGCAGAAAATCGGTTGGAACGAAGGGGTAGGCAATTTTCAGGCGAACATGGCCGATCTGGGTTTCTTTCTTCGGTCGAGAATTAAGGGTATAAGGATGACCAATATACTGGCGAGCACAAATCCCAAAGCAATGGGGCGGGTAACGAAGATGGCGGGATTGCCGCTCGACATGCTCAGAGATTCACGCATTCTTTCCTCGATTATGGGGCCAAGGACAAAACCGAGGACCCAGGGAACGAGCGGCCATTCAAGGCGTAGCATGATGTAGCCAAAAACCCCCATAAAAATCGCAACGCCGATTTCAAACACCTGGAGATTCATAGAATAAATTCCCAGCAGGGATATAACCATGACACTTATTCCAAGGATGGAACTGGGTGATTTTACGATGGTAGCAAAAGGCCTGAGGAAAAGGGCAAGGAGGATGAAGGCAACAATATTGATTAAAAGCATGCTGAAATAGATCGTGTAGATCAGAACCGGCTCTTTCACCAGCAGCAGTGGTCCGGGATAGATTCCATTGGCCACGAAGATCCCCAGCAACAAGGCGCTCAACGCGTCGCCAGGAATCCCGAGCGTAAGCAATGGGATCATGGCACCGGCAGGCACGGCGTTATTCCCGGCCTCGGATGCCAGGCAACCCTCTGGCGTTCCCCCACCAAATTCCTGTGGATTTTTTGAAGATCTTTTAGCCTCTGTATAAGCGAAAAAGGAGGCTGCTATGGAACCCGTTCCTGGAATCAAGCCAAGGAGGGTCCCGATAATCCCCGATTTCAATAGGGTCAGTCTGAATTTGAACGCCACCAGGATTTTACTGAAATCGACGGTGCGTCTGCTAAGGTATAACGTCTCACTCAGGAGTATTTTACGCTCCAAAAGGAGCAGGGACTGGCCAATCCCAAAGAAGCCGAGACACATAGGGGCGACATTCAGGCCGTTTTGCATCTGAACTGTTCCAAAATCAAATCTGGGCACCAGGGTGCCTGGATCAATTCCCACCGTGCTAAACCAGAGGCCAAGGGCCGTCAGGAGAAGCCCTTGAGCAAGCTTTTTGCGATTGACCATAATGACAACGATCAGTCCAAAAGTGGCAACCATGAAATATTCAGGAGAACTGAAACTCGCTGCCACCCGAGCCAAGGCAGGAGCCATGAGCATCAGTATAAAGACACTGATAATCCCGCCTGCAAATGAACCTACAATTGCTGCCGAAAGGCCCAACTGAGCCTCACCTCTTTGGGTCAAAGGATACCCATCAAGAGAGGTGACCATTGAGGAGGGTACGCCAGGCGTCCGCAACAATACGGCAGGAATACCCCCCCCGAAATACCCCCCACAAAAAACCCCCAGGAGCATAGACAGAGCAATATCCGGTTTTAAAGAATAGGAGAATGGAAGGAGGACTACCATTCCCACCATGGGACCAATTCCCGGGATGATCCCCACGATGATCCCCATGATCGATCCAAAGGTCAAAGCCAGCACATTTTCAAGACCAAGCGTATTAAAGAGGCCCAGATAAACCGGTTCCCACATCTGTCTACTCTCCAAAAAAACTGAATATCCAAGGGCGTGGAAACCAAATGGCGAGGATATATTTGAAGATGAGCACAATCACCCCCGTGTAGAGCAAGGGCAGCAAGAGATTAACCTTAATACTCCGATACCCTAGTAAGTAATACGAGATGATAAGAAACAAGAGCACCGATAATTCAACGCCAATAGCGATAATTCCCAGGATAAAGAAGGAAATCAGTAACACCAAAGTGATGGCCGGGCGGCGGGGCCATCCCTTTCCATCCAGATACCAGCTGGATTCAGCTGCAGGCCTCACCAGGTGATAGAACGCTGGAAGGGATGAGAGGAACATAAGAGAGAGGACAATGAGGGGAAAGATAACGGGACCTTTATAGAAGGGGTAAGGAACGGCCGTTGTATCAATCTGCAACTTGAGGGTTGCCAATAAGAAAACGGCACAGCCTCCAAGGATGGCAGAGAAAAGATCATGAATGGGGCTTTTTGAATTGGGTCCCTTCCAATCCTCTTGGTCAGACACAACGATAGCCTTCTTAAGGTGGACCCCAAGGGGAAGCATTTTCTCTAATGGTTCCCCCTGGGGTAAATGGGTTTCAATTCTCCAGAGAAGACATCACTTTTTGATGAGCTTGAGTTCCGTCATGACCTTGGTAAAGTACTCGCGCTCATGGGCAATCTGTTTTTTCGCTTCTTCAGATCTCATTTTAATGGAAATCACTCCTGTATCCTTGATCTTTTTCGCGACCTCATGATTTTCCATGGCCTTGAACAAGCTCTCCTCGAATTTCTTGCGTACGTCGGGAGGCGTCCCTTTGGGCATGAAGGTGCCAAACCAGACGGAATAATCGGTGCCAAACCCCTGCTCTGAGACCGTTTTGACTTCGGGGCAACATTCGTAATGCGTCGGACTCATAACGGCAAGAATTTTCACCTGTTTCGTCTCGAAATAATCCATAATGTAGGGGGTACTGACGGTGAGCACGTCCATATCCCCCGAAGTCAGGAGCAAAGCGCTGAGATCACTGAATGCCGTCTCTTTCCACTGGAATCCCCCCTTGGCAGCAACATTCATCGCGATGAGGGTGGGAACAGTTCCCAGCCCCCAATGACCCAATTTCACGTCGTGAGTTTTTGCATACTCAGCAAGCTCCTTAAGGTTATTGTACGGCGCATCTCCGCTGGCTGCCAATGTAAAGGGGGAAGCCCATACCAGTCCAAGGGGAATGAAATCCTCGATTTTGTAAGGTGTCACCCCCCTGATTGGCTGAGTTAACATGGGACCGATTGACGAAAAGGCCACAGTGTAACCATCGGGTTTGCTTTGGGCTACAAAATTGGTTCCAATAATACCCCGGCCTCCCGCCTTGTTGATCACCTTTACCGGTACCCCGAGATCCCTTGACAAGGCCGGAGCCATCACATTCCAAACGATTGTGGATGGGTCATTAGCTGGCGGCCAGGGAATGACGACAAGAATAGGTTTGGTTGGCCATTTTGCCATTACCGGTGTTTCAGTCAGAGCCAAAGTTAGGCCAACGAGGATGAATAGGGAAATCCAAAGACAGATAACCTTTTTCATAATAAATTCCTCCTTTCTTTTAATGGTTTACTGTATCATCGAACCAAGTGAGAACAAATTATACTGTACGATAACCCCCCGTTGCCTTTATCGAAAGCCATCCGATCCCACATTACAAAAAGTATGGCTTTATTGCGGACTGAAAAATAAGAGCCTCCAAAGAGTTATGAAAACTCCTTGGAGGCGTCGTATCGGCACCTTCTGAAACCCTTCTCTCATAATTTCCTCCAGAAGGGTGGAGTTATGAGCTTCTTGAAATCTTCAAAATTGGCATTACCAGCATTTTTTGTTTACCACGTGCGACGTAGTATCGCAAGCGCCTATTACCGATTACTATGATCCCATCTCTCTCGCTGCCTTTTCAGTTGCACGGATGATCTTCTCGATATCCTCTTCCGAATGCTCCGTCGAAATAGCGCCCCCGCCCTTCACCACAAAAACCCCTTCGTTCATCATCCTCAATTTGTACTCGATATCCCTCTTTTTTAAATCGGTCCTCTCGAGAATTTCCCTCGGGCTCCTTATCATATCATCTCCTTCAACGGGAAAGGCGACCTGATAGAGGGAGCCGTATCCATGGCATCGGGCATTGACGCCGTTTTGTCGAAAGGCCTCCTCCACTCGCGTCCTCACCGTTTGGCCCACCTCCTTCAGCTTCGGGTAAATCCAATGCGCATTCTCCCTGAGATATTGAACTTGGAGGAGCCCCGCCATCATCGCCATGGGTGTACCCGAGAAAGTTCCACCGCCGATATTGACGCGTTCCCATTTATTGGGCCTTGCCCTGTGATCGCACATATCCATGACGTCCTTTCTTCCGGCCACAAT
>CAYFXP010000288.1:0-2313 GCA_964346935.1 uncultured Syntrophobacterales bacterium | reverse complement strand
GTGGCGGGTAAGGGGATGCCCGCTGCGATGTTTATGGGGATCGTGAGGAGTATCATCAGAGCCGAGGGGTTTGAGAGCCTCAATGCCTCTGAGGTCATGAAAAAGGCCAACCGGTTAGTCTGCTTGGATTCAAAATCCGGCATGTTCGTCACTATCTTCTACGCAATCTACGACGAAGCGGAGAGGAGATTAGAATATTGTAATGCAGGACATGTCTTTCCTATATTGTACGATCCCAACGACCAAAAATTCACCTATCTCAATACCGAGGGGAGGCCGCTCGGCATAACTATCGAGAGCAACTACGAGGCCGCGAGTCGCAAGTTGGAAAAGGGACAGGTTGTCGTCCTCTATACAGATGGCGTGGTGGAAGCGGTGGATGAAAACGACGTTCCCTTTGGAGAGGGGAAGATGAGAGGCATCATTCGGGAAAATGCTCATTCATCAGCCGACGAGATTTTTCAAAAGCTGAAGGGGGCAGTCAATCTGCATAGGGGAGACGTCCCCCAATCCGATGACATAACCCTGATTGTGCTCAAGATTAGATGACGTCTTCTTTGAAATAAAAATGGGCAATGAACCTCATTTATCTTTTCTTTCCTGCTCATGCTCATCCTCTAGAATTTTTTTGGCTCGATCTAGCTTGAATTTTTTTGAGCTATAGGGGCTCATGCGGGCGATGAGTTTCCACGGACCTTTGTATTTTACCCTCTCTTCGGCCCTCTTCTCCTCTGCTCTGGCAATCACTTCCTCCGCGGATCTATCCTCTTGCGTCTTCGCCAGGACCAACTTCCTTCCCTCAATCTCCTCCAGTTCCAATGGATGGTGGAGCTTCATCTCTTCTGCAGAAATCTTCCCGGTAACCTTTGCCCAGTTCATGGGGTAGACTTCGGGATCGAACATGACGGAATAGAGGTGCCAGACCAAGATAGTCATGCTCGCCAGAATCGCCTCATAGAAATGGATTACCCTGGCCACGTTTACCACCCAGCTGGGTGAGAAGAGGCTGAAGTACTTGGGATACCACAGGATAAAACCCGTGATCGTCATAACAAGGGTTCCCCACAGAGCTCCGAAGTACTCGATCTTCTCGATATAGCTGTATCTGGCGAACTTCGGTCTTTCAGATGATATGCCGAGATCATATCCGATCAATTTAAAGGCATCGAGAAGGTCTTTGAAGGTGGGAATCAGGGCCACCATATGGCTTCGCCCTCTTCTGGTCGAAAGCATGTATAGGATATGGTAAATGCCGAGCAGCACGGTAACCACTCCCGCTACCCTGTGAAGCAACCCCCTCATGGGGCTAGCAGGAGGATGGAAGAAAATCCCCACCCACCAGGCATCGGGATATTTCAGCGCGCAACCCGTGACCACCAAAATGGTGAAGCTCGCTGCTAACAGTCCGTGTTGAATCCTCTCGTTGACGGTGAGTCGCTTGTAATACTTAATTCCCTGCTTTTTCCTTGCCGCCAACCACTTGCGGATAAAATCAATCCCCCCGTGGAAGTACATGAAGACGATCACCAGAATAATCAGGATGATATAGAAGACCCTCACCCACGAAGCCAGCTTATCCCCCACCGTCCCTTCTGCCGTTGAGGGCGTGAAATGGACAGGAAACGCTGCGAAGTTCTCCGAAGCGCCGGGATGACACCTTCCACATGTTTTTACGAGGTTTGACTTGTGGATCATCGATTTTGGATCGCTGGATGGCCGGATATCGTGAACCCCATGGCAACTGGCACAGTTGGCCGCAACAACATCTCCCCCTTTTTTGGCCAAACCATGGTAGCTGTCCAAATAGGATTTGACCGTGAGGGTCGATACCCCGTACTCCCGGGTGATCCACTCCGACGCGTGGCACTGAGGGCAGGTAGTCATGGCGATCTTCTGCTCCGCAATGGAGGAAGCCGGGTCAACCTTGGCCTTGATGCTGTGGATGCCATGACAGTCGGTACAGCCAGGAGAACGCCCTAGCCCCCTTTTGGCCGCAACACCGTGAACGCTTCCTTCATATTCCTCAAAGGCGTCGGGATGACACCTTCCACAGGTGGAGGAGACATTCTGCCGTGAGATGAGGGATTCTGGATCAAGAGGGCTCCTAAGATTATGGGAACTGTGACAGTCGCTACAAGCGGCTGCCCCCTCTATACCCCTCTTGATGGCACGGCCATGGACGCTGTCTTTGTAAATAAGACCGGGCAAGACCCGATCGGGAATCCCTCGGTGTTCCTTCACAAAGGCCACGTCCGCGTGGCAGCGGTCACAGGTTTCCTCCAGATTCAGGGGGTTCACCTTGGACATGATGTG
>CAYFXP010000287.1:0-4179 GCA_964346935.1 uncultured Syntrophobacterales bacterium | reverse complement strand
GGTGATAGATCGGAATATCTCCTTCGGCCACGGGGGGATATTTGCCCAGGAGATTCGAGCCACCTTCTGCAATGAGGATGAGAGGCCCATAGTCTTTGGGTTCATCACGGGGTTGGGGGGCAGGGACGTGACCCCGAAAGTCATCGAAGAAGTCATTCACTATACCTTGAATAACGCTCGCCCGGAGGAAGGGATCCTCTGGATCGACCTGAAAAGATAGGGTTAGGAGGGGAGACTACCATGAAGATGCAAATACCGAAAGAAGAGCACATGGGGCCCGGACACCTCGCTTGTGCGGGTTGCGGTTCTCCCCTTGGGCTGCGGGTGGCCTTAAAGGCCTTGGGGGAAAAGACCGTGATGGTAATTCCGGCATCCTGCATGTCCATCATTGTGGGTGGGTTCCCCCATTCCGCCCTTGAGGTTCCCATTGTGCATGTGGCCTTTGAGACGGCTGCGTGTTCGGCTTCCGGTATTCGGGCTTCCCTGGATATGCAGGGAGACACGGAAACAACGGTGGTCGCGTGGGCGGGAGATGGCGGAACCTTTGACATAGGGATTCAGGCCTTATCCGGTGCGGCGGAGCGAAATGACGATTTTATCTACATCTGCAGCGACAACGAGGCGTACATGAACACCGGGATTCAGCGAAGTTCGGCGACGCCCTATTTAGCATGGACCACTACCACCCCCGTTGGCAACCCAAAGGAGCACCCAAAGAAGGATATAATGGCCATTATGGCCGATCACGGGATTCCCTATGCTGCTACGGCCTGCATCTCTTACCCGGAGGACCTTATTCGAAAGCTGAGGAAGGCCAAAGGGATTAAGGGAACAAGGTTTATTCATCTGTTGGCTCCCTGTCCCGCCGGTTGGCGGATTGCCTCCAATGAGACGGTCAAGGTTGCGCGGTTGGCCGTTGAGACAAAGGTCTTTCCCCTTTACGAGATCGAAGAAGGAGGCGATATTTACACCATCACCTATCAACCGAAGGGAATTCCCGTTGAAGCCTACCTGAGTCAACAGGGAAGGTTCAGCCATCTCACCAAGGAACAGATGGCGACAATCCAGGAAAACGTGGATCGCCAGTGGAATCGCCTCGTGGAGAGATGCGAGGGACGAGCGCATTAAGGAACGCACCAAATCGCGCTTGGGGGAAAGGATGAGGGACGTGACTAAATTGGCCAGGAAGGGGATTTTGGACCTCAAGCCATACGTTCCCGGGAAGCCCATTGAGGAGGTCCAGAGGGACTTGGGCCTTAAGGAGATCGTTAAACTAGCCTCCAACGAGAATTCCAACGGACCTTCGCCCGAAGCCATAAGAGCCATCATGCCAGAACTGGAGAACATCTACCAGTACCCCGATCCGGCCTGCACACTGCTGAGAAGCGCTATGGCCCAAAAACTAGGGATAGGGGAGGAACTGATTACGGTGGCAAACGGGTGCGACAATATCATCTATATGGTCGGGGCAGCATTCGTAAATGAAGGGGAAGAAGTGATCATGGCTGATCCCACCTTCCCCGTCTACGAGAGCGTTACCCGGATCATGGGGGGAAGGTCCGTACCCGTTAAATTGAAGGACTATATTCACGACCTAAATGGGATGGCCGAGCGGATCAATTCAAAGACAAAGCTGGTCTTTCTCTGCAATCCCAACAACCCAACGGGTACCATCGTTTCCAAGGCGGCTTTGAATCGTTTTTTAGCCCTCCTTCCGGATCACGTCGTCCTTGTCCTGGACGAGGCCTATTTCGACTACGTGACGGAGAAGGACTATCCAGATGGCGTCTCGCTTATCGGAGGGGATTCCAGTGTGATCACCTTGAGGACCTTCTCGAAAATCTACGGCCTGGCAGGATTACGCGTTGGGTTTGCCGTGGGCAATGGGGATCTCATCGGCCTGCTGGAGCGGGTTCGGGAGCCCTTTCCCGTCAATCGAGTTGCCCAGGCCGCCGCATTGGCGGCCCTGAGGGACGAGGGACACGTGGAGCGAGTCTTACGGATAAACGAGGAGGGTAAGGCTTTTCTCTACGAGGAGTTCCAAAGGCTGGGAATCGATTATGTTCGCACCCAGGCCAATTTCATTTTCGTCGATTTCAAGAGGGATTCTCAGGAGATTTGCAACGCCTTGTTGGAGGAGGGCGTGATCATTCGACCGGGGAGTATCTGGGATTATTCCACCTCTGCCAGAATTACCATCGGAACCATGGACGAAAACCGAAGGCTAATCGAAAAGCTGGAAAAGGTGTTAGGGAGGATAGGAACCCCTGGATTAGCCCCTTGAAGATTACGCTGAACCCGATTCTCCTGCAGGAGGTTTTCGGGAGTCCTCCTAAGAGTCCTCGATGGTATTGCCTGCCGAGGGAATGAACTATTAAGCCTCATGTTCACCCCATTCTAATAGCACCTTGTCAGCACCATAATTTCCCAGCTAAGCGTGGATTTCCATGGAGGCCTGTGGAATCTTGCTGGGCATGAGACAGGGTCCACCGATCTTGCGAAAGCCATTTTTTTTCGGGTCCGAATTAGGGATATAATTTAAAGAAAAGGGCGATAAGGTTTGTGAAAAATTGGAAAAACGAGCTCTGAGCGGCGAAGAGCGAGTTTTTCAGAGAGCTCGGCGCGATAATTTCTTGACAATTAGATCATTTTTTCTTATGTAAAAACATTCTGCTCCACGAATCCTCTCATGAGCTGGATTCAATTTCGAGGGAATCAGAGTACAGATGGGTAAACTCCTGCTTTTAATCATCGGCGCTGTTCTGGTCAACAACTTCGTTTTGACCCGTTTCTTAGGGATTTGTCCCTTCTTGGGGGTGTCGAGGCGGACCGAGACTGCCCTAGGCATGGGGATGGCGGTTATTTTCGTCATGACCGTGGCTGCCATTGTGACTTGGGTCATTCACCGGCTGGTTTTGACCCCCTTTGGTATTAAATACCTTCAAACTGTGACATTCATTCTGGTGATTGCATCCCTTGTCCAGCTGGTTGAGATGGTTATCCAAAAGACGAGCCCAGTTCTCTATCAGGCCCTGGGGATCTATCTGCCCTTGATTACCACCAACTGTGCTGTTTTGGGGGTAGCTGTGCTCAACGTCCAGAAAGGGTTCACCTTTGTTGAGACTGCAATCTTCGGTTTCGGTGCTTCCTTGGGGTTCACCGTAGCCCTGGTTCTCTTTTCCGGATTACGGGAGAAGATCGCCTTGGCCGACGTGCCGAGGGTATTTCAAGGAACGGCCATCGCGCTGATTACGGCGGGCCTTCTTTCCTTGGCCTTTATGGGGTTTACCGGCTTAGTCAAGTGAGGAGAATATGTGGATCGCTGTCTTTTGTTTAAGCGGTCTCGGGCTCCTGGCGAGCCTGGGATTGGGGTTGGCGGCGAGGAGGTTCGCCGTCGAAACCGACCCGAAGATTGAGGAAGTAGAGAGGCTTCTTCCCGGGGCTAATGATGGTGGGTGTGGATTTCCGAGCTGTAATCAATTCGCAAGGGCAGTTGTGGAAGGAGAAGCGCTCGTGAATGGATGCGTTGCTGGCGGCGAAGATACGGCCAGAGCTATAGCCGAGGTGATGGGGGTGGAGGCCGTTATCGGCGAAAAAAGGGTTGCCGTGGTCCTCTGCAAAGGTGGGAGAAAGGAAAGCAAAACCAAGTTTACCTATTGGGGGGTGGAGGACTGCAAGGCCGCCGTTATCATATCGGGCGGAGATAAGGCGTGTCCTTATGGGTGTCTCGGGCTGGGAACCTGTGAGAGGGTTTGTCCCTTCGATGCCGCGGAGGTTTCCGACGACGGTATTTCCGTCATCGATCCCGAAAAGTGCACGGGTTGTGGGATCTGCGTGAAGGAGTGCCCCAAGGCTATTATCCAGCTGGTTCCCATTTCGAAGGGGGTTTCCATTTTATGCCATTCAAAAGAGAAGGGATCCGAGGTCCGAAAAAAGTGTGCGGTGGGCTGTATCGCCTGTGAGACGTGTGTTCGGGTTTGCCCCTTCGACGCCATCTTCATGGAGGGATACCTGGCCGTCCTTGATCACCAACGGTGTCGGGTCTGCGGCCTGTGCGTTTCCCGTTGTCCTACTCAATCCATCGAGGGAAGGGATTGGCCATTGCCCAACGTTGAAATTATGGAGGATAGGTGTACGGGCTGTGGCATCTGTACCATGGTTTGTCCCGTCGATGCCATC
>CAYFXP010000286.1:0-16264 GCA_964346935.1 uncultured Syntrophobacterales bacterium | reverse complement strand
CTGGAGCGACCGTTATTCAGTGCTGTGGTGTTGCAGTCGGAAAGGGGAAAGGTGGAAGGTTGAGGTTAAGGAGAAGGTCAAGGCCGGAGGCTTGAGGCAAAAAAAGTCAAAGCTCAAATGACAAAGTCTGAATCGAGAGATCTCTGGGAGAACGGAAAAACGAGCTCTGAGCGCGAATTATATTTTTTCGACAACTACTCCCAGGCCACGAGCGGGAAAAACCCAGTTCTGGGTTAAAGGAGGCCTAAACGCTTGAATCGTCGAAAAAATATGTTTGAGTGGCGAGGAGCGAGTTTTTCCCAGACCTCAAGGGAGAGGGTGGAGGTGGAAGGAGAAATGTCAAAGTTCAAATGCCAAAATCCAAATGACCAATGACTAATAACGGTCACGGATCACGGACACGAAACTCTGAGCGAAGGGACAAGGTTGTCCGGTAGGAAAAAAATAGCTTGCTGTATAGGCAAAGGATGAGAAGTATAAAGTTAACCATCGAGTACGACGGAACCGGGTATCACGGCTGGCAAGTTCAGCCCAACGTGAGGACTGTCCAGGGAGTCATAGAGGGGAAGCTCGCGCAGATTACGGGAGAGCGGGTGAGGCTGATTGCCTCGAGCAGGACCGATACCGGTGTTCATGCCTTGGGACAGGTGGCTAACTTCAAGACCCGCAGCTCCCTTGCCGCTCGTTCATTTCTAAAGGCCCTCAATAGCCTTCTCCCTGAGGATATTCGGGTTAAGGACGTTGAGGAAGTCGCCGAAGATTTCCATGCGCGATTTAGCGCGAAGGGAAAGGTTTACGAATATAGGATCCTCAATGGGGAGGTGCCTTCCCCCTTGTATCGGCATTTCTCGTGGTTCGTTCCGGGAAGATTGAATGTGACAAGAATGAGAGAGGCCGCCATGAAGCTGGTGGGTCGTCACGATTTCTCCTCGTTCTGTTCAGCTGGTTCGATCCATAAAACCCATGTACGGGAGATCTACGGGATACATGTGGGCCGAAGGAGGGGCCTCGTCGTCATACGGATCGAGGCCAACGCCTTTTTGAAGCAAATGGCACGAAATATTGTGGGAACCCTCGTTGAGGTGGGAAGGGGGAAGCTGACCCTATCCCAATTTGACGCCATTCTAAAGGCACGGGACAGGCGCGAGGCCGGAATAGCCGCTCCTGCCAAAGGGCTGTTTTTGGTCAAGATTAGCTACTGAACGGGTCTAGGAATTATTTTCCTCGTCGCGTTCCCGGGATTGTTCTATTCGGGCCCTGTGCTCCAGCCAATCCCGTCTTTGATCGGAAACTCGATACTTCTCGTGGTCCCGTTGACAGGCGATGCAGTATCGGGTAAAGGGCATCACCTCGAGACGCCTGCGGTCAATTTCCTCCCCACATTCCTCGCAGTACCCATAGGTATCGTTTTTCAACTTCTCTAAGGCTTCCCGGATATCCTTCAAGGTCTCGGAATACATAGTCAAAATCCCGAAATCCACGTTGCGAAATGCCTCAACAGAGGAGAGATCACCCTCATCCAGCGTAGGTCCCAATTTGCCCTTGATGTCTTCCGCGACTTTTTCCCCGATCTCCTGGGCTATCCTCTTTTCGAGCTCCTTCTGTTTACCCAAGAGCATGTTTCGGAGGTTTTCTTTTCGCTTCTTTTTTGTCTGACCACTTTTCGCCATGGAGACCCTCCACGCTCGGCATGCGTTGTTCCCTTATGCCCTTGTCTCCCTGATCCTGAATGAGCATTATTTTATTCGCTTTTCGCCTTTTGTCACCTCCCATTTTTACGTCGCCAAACCACGGATAGAGTCCATCCATTTCGTGAAGTTGAATGCCCACTCCTTTTTCCTGCGGCAGATGAAAGGTGTTTTCTTGAAGATTTAGCTGGGCGGAAGTCAGGATTGATTACGTTCCGTAAGGCCGCCGATCAGAAGAAAGCTCCCTTGGTCGGTCTCCCGTGTTAACGTCTAAATGGATATCTGGAAACGCTTGGGGACGTCGTTGCTGCAACCCCGCCTGCCGTGATTTGGCGGCAATGCCAAATGGATGGCCCCTTTTGCTGGCCATCGGGTAAGGATCTCTCTTTTAAACTCCTTCCGCATCAGGATAGCATCTCCCCCGGGCATGTCAGCCTCAAACGGAGGGAGACTCTCCCGAGGTTACACAGAGCTCGGCAACGGCTTCGGCGATACCGACCGAGGGTTCTGCAAAACGCTTCAACATTTCCCGCGCCGTGGTATCATCGAACTGCTGGACCGGTGACTTGAAGAGATAGGCGCTGGCTTCAACGATGGGACCGGAAAGTCCGCGATCCAATGCTACCTTGGCCGCCCGCAGGGCATCCACGATCACCCCTGCGGAATTGGGCGAATCCTCCACCGAGAGTCGAACCTCGATATTCATTGGCACACCGCCGAATTGCTCCGCCTCAATCCTCAAAAAGCAGAGCTTGTTGTCCTTCAACCAAGAGACGTAGTCGCTGGGGCCAATATAGAGGTTTTGTGGATCGAATTCCTCCCCATCCATCTGACTGAGGACCGACTGGGTCTTGCTAATCCTTTTGCTCTTCAGGCGCATACGGTCCAACATATTGAGGAAGTCGGTATTCCCCCCTACGTTGAGCTGATAAGATCGCTTTATGGGCTGCCCCCTGTCCTCGAAGAGCTTGGTCAATACCCTGTGGATGATGGTAGCACCCACCTGAGACTTGATGTCATCGCCGAGGATAGGAAGCCCGGCCTTCTTGAAGCGACGCCCGTAGATCTTGGACACGAACACTGGCATGGCGTTTACAAAGGCGCATCCCGCCTCAAGGCAACAGTTGGCATAGAAGAGAGTGTTCGTGTCACTTCCCACCGGCAGGTAGTTAACCGCCACATCGACGCGGTTTTGCCGAAGGCTTCGAACAATGGCGCGCTTTGCCTCCGACTTGCTGGAGTGAACATTCGCCTTGGGCTTAAAACGGGCCGGTTCCGGGAATTGGTCGTTGTGTAAGGGGATGCTATCAATCAGGTATCCCATCTCAACGGGGCAGTCCAAAAAAGGAATGTCCTTCTGAAAGACGGCCGTGCAGTTTGGTTCGGCAAAGATTGCCTCGGATAGATCCAGGCTAACCTTTCTCTCGTCCACGTCAAAGGCGGCTGCGAATTGGATATCGCAGGCCCGGTAGCCGCCGAAGTTTTTGGTGATCAGGCCCGGAATCTCTGCATCCGGGTCCTTGTAATAGAACCGCCCCTGCACAAGGGAACTGGCACAGTTTCCCACGCCTATAATACCAGTTCTAATCTCTTGCATATTGGACGATCACCTCCTTTATTAGCCTCAATGAACGGGAATCGGCTTCGATTCTTTCCGAAGTTGGGAAGGGCAAACCTTCCGATATCAGGTGCGACCCAGTAACTTTATCTTCAGCCCCGACCTTCGGGACGGGATTGATGCGGAAGCAAAGGGAACAAAAAAACCATCGGCTCTTCCGATGGTTTTCCATTCGCCCAACATTTCGGAAAAATTCAGCCTGGTCCCTTTCGCAACACCACCAGAAGTAACCTATTAATTGGAGCAGACCCCCCACCTGTGTAAAAAATCCATCCTAATATAATCATTTCTCTCTCCCTTGTCAATAACCAAATGGCTTCTTTCGGAAAAGATTCATTCTTGAAGGGGAGGCTATTTCTCAAATCGGGCGGAGATCGTATTTCCTCGATCCCAGCCCGATCTCCTCAGCATATTCCAGTTGGATCTCCCAGTCGATATCCGGATAGATGGCGCGAAATTTATCCTCCCCCGGCCCCAGATGGGTCTCCAACCGGGACCTCTTATTACCCGGTTGCTTGTTGACCAGATCAATGGAAGCTTGGTCGATGGCCACGGGATCAAGAGAGGAGAGAATTCCGACGTCCCCGACCACTGGGGCATCTGAATGACCGAGACAATCACATTCGGGACTCACCTGGGTCAGAAAGTTGAGGAAGATTGATTTTTCCCGCTTGCCCACCAATACCCCATAGCCATATTCCGCCATCTTCTTCTGGAAGAGGGCAGCATCGCTATCCCACCGAACGCGGATAGCTCCCTCCGAGCAGACCAATAGGCACTCGCCGCATCCAATGCACCGCTGAGGATCAATGCGGGCCTTCCCGTTAACCATGGAGATGGCGCTGGGGGGACACCACCCTGTACAGATTTCGCATCCGGTACAGCGACCCGCTTTTACCTTCGGGGCCACGTTTGAATGTTGCTTAAGCTTTCCTTCCCTGCTGGAACATCCCATGGCGAGATTTTTTAAGGCACCTCCAAACCCCGAGAGCCCATGGCCCGTAATATGGGCAACCCCAACAATGGAGTCAGCGACAAAGATGTCGTGGGCGATGCTCACCTCAGGGTATATGGGCTTATCGATCCTCACCTTAACGGAGGCAGTTCCGCGGATCCCTCCGGCGATGACAATGGGCGCGTCGACTACAGAGTATTCAAACCCGTTTTGGATGGCCGTGGTGATATGGGAGATGGATTCTGCCCGGGTACCGGGGTAGAGAGTGTTGGTATCGGTAAGAAAGGGCTTTCCCTCGCACGCCCTCACCGTATCCACGATCCTCCGAACAAAAACAGGCCTGACGAAGCCGGTGTTTCCCCTTTCCCCGAAGTGGAGTTTTATGGCCACAAGGTCATTGGCCTTGATCTTGTTGCCGATTTCCACTCCCTCTAAAAGCGCACGCAGCTTGTCTAACACCGTCTTTCTGGCATCGCCTCTGAGATCGGAGAAAAAGACGGGGCTCTTCTTCATGGCATCTCCTTACTGGAATCGAGATTAGGCCTGGAGTGTAGTGGAATTTGGGGTTAATGTCAATGTGGTCATGCCGACTTCCTGCTTACCCGTCGACGGAGTACGGGGTTGACTTTTCCTAGGGAAAAAAGTAATTATAAAGTTGACCGATCCGGGCATCGTTTTCAAGAGAGTCTCCCCCCTATTTCCGCGCAAAGGAGCATATATGAAGAGTTTTGGGGTGAATGAGATTAGGAATATCGGGCTATTCGGTCATGGAGGAGATGGAAAGACTTCGCTCGCTGAAGCTATCTTGTTCGATACGGCAGCCAATAATCGTCTGGGGAGCGTTGATGAAGGGACCTCCGTGATGGATTATGAGCAAGAGGAGCTCAACCGCAAAATCACTATTAGCTCATCCCTTGCCCATGCGGAGTGGAATAACCACAAGGTAAACATCATCGATACTCCGGGATACGCCAATTTCATTGCCGAAGCACGGGCATGCATGAGGGTGGTGGATGGTGCCGTTATCGTCGTCGCGGCCAATTCGGGGGTGAAAGTTCAAACTGAAAGGGTCTGGGGATATGCCGAAGAGTTTGAAGTTCCCGTCCTCATTTACATCAGCAAGATGGACACGGAGAGGGCGGATTTCCGAAGGGCCCTCGATGAGGTGAGGAAAGGCCTCTCTTCCGTTCCCTGCGTCCCCGTTCAGCTTCCAGTTGGAGCCGAGGCAGACTTCAGGGGAGTGGTCGATCTAATCCAGATGAAGGCCTATCTCTACAAGGATGACCACAGTGGAAAATTCGACCTGACAGACGTGCCCCAGGAGCTAATGGAGGATGCGACCAAGCGACGCGAGGAGATGATTGAGACCCTGGTGGAGTCGGACGACAGCATGATGGAGAAATACCTGGAAGAGGGGGACTTGGGCCGAGAGGATTGCTATTTCTGTCTGAAAAAGGGTCTGATCGAGCGGAAATTCGCACCGGTGCTCTGTGGGACATCTACGAGAAATATGGGAATTCAACCCCTCTTGGACATGGTAACCATGAGTTTTCCATCGCCCCAAGAGCGGAAAAGCGTTAAGGGTAAAAATCCCAAGACGGAAGCGGATGAAGAGCGGGAGGCAAAGGAAGACGGGCCTTTTTCCGCCTTCGTTTTTAAGACCATAGCCGATCCCTACACGGGGAAGCTTACCGTTTTCCGGGTTTATTCGGGGATGATTAACCCGGATTCAACGATTTACAATTCGACCAAGGGGGCCAAGGAGAGAATCGGACAGATCTATGCCATGGAGGGGAAGAAACAGAAACCCCTCGGATTGGCGATGGCAGGCGACATCGTTGCCGTGGCCAAGCTCAAGGAGACCACAACGGGGGATACCTTCTGTGATGAGACGAATCCCATTGTCTTTGAGCGCACGAAGCTTCCGCTGCCCAACATCTCGTACGCCTTGACGCCAAAGAGCAAAGGAGACGAGGATAAGATTACCTCGGCGTTGGTGAGGCTGAATGAGGAGGATCCCACTATCAGCCTGAGCCGGGATGAACAGACAGGACAGGTTCTCCTTTCCGGGATGGGGCAGGTCCACGTGGAGGTGATTCTTGAGAAGCTGAAGCGGAAATTCGGTGTGGAGGTAGACCTCAGCGTGCCCAAGGTTCCTTATAAAGAGACCATCCAGGCGGTGAAGAAGGGGGTTATCTATCGGCATAAGAAACAAACGGGAGGGCGAGGACAATTCGCCGAGGTTCACTTCGACATCTCCCCCCTCGAGCGGGGGACGGGGTATGAGTTCGAAAACGCCCTAACCGGGATGAATGTTCCCCGAAACTTCGTTCCCGCTGTGGAAAAGGGCATTGCCGAGGCGATGCAGAGCGGCGTGTTGGCGGGATACCCGGTTGTGGACTTTAAGGTCCGATTTTATGATGGGAAGTCCCACGAAGTGGATTCCTCGGAAATGGCCTTTAAAATTGCCGCCATCATGGCCTTAAAAAAAGGGCTACGCGAGGCCAACCCCGTGCTCCTGGAGCCCATCATGGAGATTGAGGTCACCGTCCCAGAGGAAAACATGGGCGATATCATCGGCGATTTGAACAGCCGAAGGGGAAAAGTCCTGGGTGTGGTTGCAAAGGGAAATTACCAGGTGATTAAGGCCCGTGTCCCTATGGCTGAGGTATTGAAATACGCCCCTGGCCTGAAATCGATGACCGGTGGAAGGGGGGAATTTACGCTGGCATTCTCCCACTACGAGGAAGTTCCGTCCCATCTGAGCGATAGAATTGTTGCCCAGTCCAAGAAGGAGGAGTAACCCCTCCTCCCCGTCTTCCCTTTCCGATCGAGGAGAAATCGATTGAGACATGAGGGCCGTGGTCCAAAGGGTTAAATCCGCCACAGTTACAGTAGGTGAGGATCTCATTGCGAGCATTGGAAGGGGGTTAGTGGTCTTCCTGGGGGTGGGAAAGGAGGATGATACCAGGGATGCGGAATATCTCGTCGGGAAAATCCCACATTTGAGGATTTTTGAGGATGAGGGGGAGAAGTTCAACCTCTCCCTCCTGGATGTGGGCGGTTAGATATTGGTGGTTTCCCAATTTACCCTTTTCGGGGATTGTCGCAAGGGGCGTCGCCCGTCTTTCACGGAGGCGGCTGACCCCGAAGGGGCCCGCAACCTTTACGATCATTTCGTATTGAGGTTAAAGGAGGAGGGGATGCGGGTTCAAGCGGGCCGTTTTCAGGCGATGATGTCAGTGGGCCTGGTAAACGATGGCCCTGTCACTCTCCTTTTGGACAGCGGAAAGGCATTTTAGGGACCCATGGCAAAGCGGCTTCTTCTCTTCATCATCATCGTATTGCTCTCCATTACGGGGCAGGGGAGAGGCTCCGCCGAAGGGAGAGTCAGGAAGCCCGTGGCGGCGGGCATGTTCTATCCCTCGAATCCCCATAAGCTGCAGAGAGACGTCCGTCAACACATGGGGAATGTCGAGGGGAGCGACGTCGATGGGAGATTGGTTGCCCTGATCTCCCCCCATGCGGGATATATGTACTCGGGACAGGTGGCAGCCTATGCTTACAAATTGGTGGAGGGTATGGATTTCGATGATGTCGTCGTAATTGCCCCCAGCCACCGCTTCTATTTCGTGGGAGCATCTATTTACGAAGGGGAGGGATACGAGACCCCCTTGGGAATTGTGCCCATTGATAGGGAACTTTCACGGAGGATTGGCCGGCAGAGCAAAATCATCGAGTACATTCCCGAAGCCCACGCTCAGGAGCACTCGCTTGAGGTTCAGATACCCTTTCTCCAAAATGCCCTCGGGAGTTTCAATTTAGTACCGGTGGTGATGGGGGCATGGAATTTGGATGTTTGTCGACAATTGAGTCAGGCAATCATCAGATCCATCGTTGGGAAAAGGGCCTTGATCATCGCCAGCTCCGACCTGACCCACAGCCATAACCACGAGCAAGTGGTGGCCCAGGACGAGCTACTAGCCCGCCATATAGACCGGTTCGATATCGAGGGGCTAGCGGAGGATTTCAAGAAGGGCAAGTGTCAGGCCTGCGGTGCCGGCCCTATGCTGGTGGCCATGATGGCAGCCAAGGGCCTTGGTGCCAACAGGGCGAGGGTCTTGAAGCTGACCAATTCCGGCGATGTCACCGGGAGGAAAAGCCCCGGGGATTACGTGGTGGGATACATGGCCGCCGCCTTATATCAGACTGCCGTGAAATCGGGAGAAGGTCTAACGGAGGAGGAAAAACGGCTGTTACACCAGATTGCCCGGAGGGCGATAGAAGATGCCCTCACACAAGGGCATAAATCAGGGCCAAAGCCCATCGTTCAGTCCGCGGCCCTAGAGGAAAAGAGGGGGGCCTTCGTTACCCTTAAGAAGCACGGTCGCCTCCGAGGATGCATCGGCTATGTTGAGGGTATCAAGCCCCTGCATAAGGCAGTAGAGGAGATGGCGATAGCGGCGGCTTTCCACGATCCCCGTTTCAACCCCGTTAGGGAGGCCGAACTCCCGGATTTGGAGATTGAGATATCCGTGCTCACGCCTCTTAAGCAGATCAGGGACGTCGAGGAGATCGAGGTGGGAAAGCACGGCATCATTATAAAAAAGGGGTCCTATTCTGGCCTTCTCCTTCCCCAGGTACCTACGGAATACGGCTGGGACCGGACAACATTCCTCGAGCACACCTGTCTCAAGGCCGGATTGCCCCAGGATGCGTGGAGGGAAAAAGACACGAGGATTTATATCTTTTCCGCAGAAGTCTTTTGAGGTGAGGTGTTCACATGAAGAATGTCAGAGAACCGGTTGTTGCCGGAGCCTTCTACCCCTCAAACCCCGATGTCCTGGCCGATGACGTAAGGGCGTATTTGAGCAAGGCGGAAAGAGAGTCCGTTGAGGGAGAGATTATTGCCCTGATTTCCCCCCATGCCGGTTACCCATATTCCGGGCAGGTGGCCGCTTATGCTTACAAGTTGGTGGAGGGGATGGATTTCGATGATGTGGTTGTGATTGCCCCCAGTCATCGATGGCCCTTTGAGGGGGCCTCAGTTTACCATGAGGGTGGGTTTAGAACCCCTTTGGGCGTGGTCCCCATAGATAGTGACATGTGCCATGAGATCATGGCGTTTGACCGGCGTTTTCAGTTCATTCCCGAGGCCCATGTCGGGGAACACTCATTAGAGGTTCAACTCCCCTTCTTGCAAATGTCCCTCAAGGGGTATAAGCTGGTTCCCATTGTGTTGATGGGGGGGGCTGACTATGAGATGTGTGAATCCCTCGGGAAGGCCATTTCCAAGTCCATGAAGAATAGGAATTGCCTCATCGTGGCCAGCTCCGATCTGACCCACAGCTATGACTATCAGCAAGTGGTGGTCCAGGACGAGCTACTGGCCCGCCACATAGACCAGTTCGACGTGGAGGGGCTTGCGGAGGATTTGCGGCAGGAGAGGTGCCAGGCCTGCGGCGAGGGTCCCATCCTATCCGCCATGATCGGGGCCAAAGCTTTGGGAGGAGACAAGGGGAAGGTTTTGAAGCTCACCAATTCCGGGGATGTGACCGGTGATAAGAGGACTGGCAACTATACCGTGGGATATCTGGCGGGGGTTTTCTATCGAGCCGGCACGCGGCAAGAGAGGACTTAGTTCTCCGGATTCTGAAGCAAGGGGTTAGAGATGAGCGATCGTGAGGGAGCAGGCGTGGATTTAGGGTTGGGCGACCAGGACAAGGAAACCCTTCGGCATATCGCAGAGACGGTTGTTGAGAACAAGGCCCGGGGAAAGCCGGTACCGGAGTTTACCGTTGACTCCCCGGTGTTGAAGGAGAAGAGGGGTGCCTTTGTCACCATCAACAAGCGGGGTCAGCTTCGGGGATGTATTGGTTACGTGCAACCATACAAGCCGCTTTACCAGACTGTTGAAGAGATGGCCGCCCAGGCAGCCTTCAATGATCCTCGATTTGACCCGGTAACCGAGATGGAGCTACCCGATCTGGAGATCGAGATTTCGGTGCTCACCCCCCTGAGGCGAATCAAGGACGTCGAAGAGATCGAGGTGGGGAAGCACGGTATCCTCATAGAAAAGGGGGCCAATTCCGGCCTTCTCCTTCCCCAAGTGGCCACGGAATACGGCTGGAATCGCAAGACATTTCTCGAGCACACCTGTCTCAAGGCCGGATTGCCCACAAATGCCTGGAAGGAGAAAGATGTGACCATCTCTCTCTTTTCCGCCGATATATTCTGAGATCCCTGGTGGAAACGGGGAAAAGGAACTCTGAGCGCGAATTAAAGATTTTTTGGTTCTTGAGTTTGATTGCTTCCTGGGCGAAATCCGCTAAAGGAGTGGGGTACCCATCGAGGGTGAGAGGGTTGCTGTTTCGGAACTGGTTGTTGGCCGGGTTCCCTGGAGCGAACATTATTCAGTGCTGCGGTGCTGCAGTCATGCGGTGTTGCAGTCGGAAAGGCGAAAGACGTTTGAGGCCAGTGGGGAGCGGCGGAAGGCGAAATATCAAATGACAAATAACTCATAACGAACACGGAAAATGGACACGGACACGAAACACACGGACAACGAGCACGAACACGCAACACGAAGTCTAAGCGAAGGGACAATGGTTTCCCTCTCATAAGAACATTTTCTGAGCTGCGAAGAGCGGGTTTTCAGGGATTCCTTTAAACCTTTTTGACATTCGGGGTATCCTATAGGAAAAGTGCCTTCCTGAGCGGGGAACTATTGGAGGGCCCGCACGCCCGTAAAAAACCTCGCGTAATCGAGAGAGGGTTTTAACCGTGAAAGGCAAACCCGACCGGAAGGGGGTGACCAGAAGGGAGTTCTTGGGTAACTGTGCGAAATATTCCCTTCTATTTTCCTCTGTGGCAAGCATTCCCTCCGTTTTCCATTTGGTGAAACACGCCGATGCGTACAATATCAGGAGGGAATGGGGACTGATCAAGACGAAGCTTTCCCCCTTATACACCCCGTTGGAGGGTAAACGGATCCGGTGCGACCTGTGCCCGAGGGAATGCATCGTTTCAGACGGGGGGAGGGGATACTGTGAGGTCAGGGAGAATCGCGATGGGAAATACTATAGCCTGGTTTACGGAAATCCCGTGACCTGGCACATCGATCCCATAGAGAAAAAGCCCTTCTTCCACGTCGTTCCGGCATCGGGCTCATTTTCCATTGCCACGACGGGGTGCAATTTCGACTGCAGATTCTGTCAGAATTATGAGATATCCCAGGCAAGGCCCGAGGAGACGGCGAATTTCGATATGCCAGCCGAGTTGGTGGTGGCGGCTGCTAAGAAGACGGGCTGTCGGTCCATAGCCTCGACTTATGTGGAACCCACCATCTTCTACGAATACATGTACGATATCGGTGTCTTGGCCAAAAGAAAGGGGATTCTCAACGTCTGCCACTCCAACGGGTACATCAATCAAAAGCCCTTAAAGGCCCTGTGTAAGGTCCTTGATGCAGCGTGTATTGACCTGAAGGGGTTTACGGAAGAATACTATCAAACCCTCACGGAGGGAACCCTCCAACCGGTGCTAGAGGCCCTCAAGACCCTAAAGGCGGAAAGGGTCCATGTGGAGATCGTCAATCTCGTGATCCCCACGAAGAATGATGACATGGATGAAATTCGGCAGATGTGCCTGTGGATCAAGAAGGAACTGGGACCGGGTACCCCCATTCACTTTTCGCGATTCTACCCCATGTACAAGCTGAGAAACCTGCCGCCGACTCCTGTGCCGACCCTGGAGCGAGCCAGGAAGGTTGCCCTCTCCGTGGGACTGGAATACGTGTACATCGGAAACGTACCCGGCCATGAGGGGGAGAATACCTACTGTTCCACGTGTAAAAAGTTGCTGATTCAGCGAATAGGATACCGGATCCTCCAGAATAACCTTATCGGGCAAAAATGCCGGTACTGCGGGCATCCGCTGCCCGGTATATGGACCTAAGATCAAAGGACCCGCCTATCAATTTCCGCCTTACCCCCTTGCCTTCCCGCTGAGAAATCCGGCTGCCTTGCCTCGTCTATCCTTCCCCTTGTGCGGCGGGCAATGGAAGTCCTGCATCCACTGGCTCACCCTTGTGTTCAAAAGAAGGGCTGCGAGGATGGCCCCCAGAAATACCCTCGCGGCGATGGCCAATTTCTTCATCTCCAATTACTTCCCCGTGAGTTGGTTTTGAGACGGCTTGGATACGTGGACGAATCCGAGCATTATTAGGGCTGAGAGGTTAAGGGCTGTAATTAAATACAGGGTATGGGAAATCCCCAATACGGGTAACAGGATAATTCCTGTCGAGAGCGCCCCGGCTGACGATCCCACCAGATCCATCCCGTAAACCAGGCTGGCAACCTTCCCCACTTCCCTTCCCTCGCCTAAATATATGCCATTGGCCAAGGGGAAGTGCAATCCCCCCAGATAACCAGCCGCCAACGTTAGAAGCGGAAATCCCACCTCCAGAATGGACGATGTCCGGGAGGCGAAACGGGAGCCATGGAACAGAATGATTATCCCAAGCAGCAGAATGGAATAGAGGGCGAGGCCTCCTTGAATGGGCATAAGCACCCGCAGGGGTTTTCGGATCCTCTCCACGGAGGGCGTAATATGCCAGCTCCCGAGGATCAGGCCAATCATGTAGGCGGTGATCAGTATGGCGATCTTATAGTAGAGGTAGCCGTAGAGGATCTGAAAGGCGAGGATGAGGACCACGTTTAAGGTCATCTCGGAATAGCCCGTGACGAAAACGGCATAGAGAACCGTTGGCTTCAGGGCCCTTTCCTGAGCCTTCCGTCGGGCGAAGGCGAGGAACAACGCTGTCAGTATCCCCACCGGCAGAATAAACCATTTCGGTTCGATTCGGCCCATAGAGAGAAAGATTTCCTTCAATCGGGGCGTGTACTGGGCACTCCAATGGATGATGTCGTAGAAATAGCAGGAAGGGGTGAGGTCGTAGTTGATCCTTATTCCCATGGCCGCCTCCAAAATTCCCCGAAAGTAGTCCTGCCTTTCCTGGGAGAGGTTGAACAAGACGTAATACCCCCTCACGTATTTCAACCCCAACTCCCTCTCCTTTATCCTGTCCACCAAGACCTGGGGATTGGAAACCAGGGTCCCGGCCTCCATGGAACCGAAGAAACGGGCCGTGCCCGCGGGAAGGACGAGAACGGCTCGGTATGCGGCGGACAAGGATCGGTGGAGCGAGTTGAGGAGCTGGGCGAGAGTTGGGCCGATGATGTTCTCAGAGGATGTGAGGCTGAGGGCGAGGAGGCCACCGGGAAGGGTGATTCTCCTCGCCTCCTGGAAGAATTCCACGGTGTAGAACCGATTGAGCTGGGCCGTCATCGGGTCCGGAAGGTTGACGATGAGCACATCGTACCGCGATTCCGTGGTCTTGATGTGTTTGCGGCCATCGGTATGGATGAGGCGAACCCGGGGGTCATCCAAGGGCCTGACCGCTTCCCGGGGGAGGACTCTCCGTCCCATGGAGATGAGCTTGGGGTCAAGTTCGACGTAGTCCACCTTGGAGACCGTGGGATGTTTCAATATCTGGGCCAGGGAACTCGAAATGCCGCCCCCTACCAGGAGGACCCTCTCGGGTTCCGGGTGCTCGAGCAGGGCGAAATGGACAGATTCCTCCGCCGTGAGCAGATCTGGGTAGGTGAACATCCACAGGCCATTTTCATAGAAACTCGTCTGTCCCTCTGACGATACAGCCGTCAGGTTGCCGTAAAGCGTATCCTCCGAGGTGATGAGGCGATATCCCCTCCACTCCCACCCCCGGCTCATCATCTCCCATTTCTCGCCCTGGTAGGCCAGGACCATAAAGAACCCGATGAGGACCAAGGCTGATGCCCAAACCGAAAGCCGGCCTCTCCTTCGTCCATGAGTTTGCACCGAGAGGAACATCGAGGAGAGAACCAGCAATGTCGATATGGCGAAGGATGTCTGGAGGTGATTGAGAAGGTGGACGAATAGGGCGGTAAAGGCGATGCCACCGACCCCTGAGCCGATGGCCTCCAGGAGGTAGACGGTCCCAACGGATTTGCCCCTTCCTCCTGTAGCCTCGCTGTGGAGGCTGCAACCCAGGGCGAAGAGAAATCCCGAGAGAAAACAGAACGGAGCCAGAATGGCAAAGGAGATACCCATCATCGTTACGAGGTCGACGACCTCCCCCACCGGAATGCTCCAGAGGGCCCTCGACAACCGTACCGCCAGGATTGATGAGGGCAGGAGGAAGGCGAGCACGAGTTGGACCAGTGCAAAGGTCCGGTGTTTTCGGGAAATTGTGTCGGCTATTCTCCCCAGGGTTATACTGCCAAGGGAGGTCCAAATGAGCCAGCTGGCCAATATAATGGCCGTGGATAGCTCATTTCCGTAGAAGATGACCAAAAGTTCCCTGATGAGGAGGATTTGTCCTACGATGGCACCAAATCCGATGAGGAAGAGGGCAAAGGAAATACGCCTTTTCATAGGCCTAATCTTAAAGGAAGGCGATTCCATAAAGCAAGGGCCGAAAGGGCGGAAATGTCCCGATTGGTTCCATTCGGTTGCCTTTTGGGACATTTGTATAACCCATGAAAATGAAAGGATATTTCTTCGAAGAAGGGTTTCCCCCCATTCTCTTTTGTCCCTTTTGGCACATTATCGGGAAGTACCATGTGCGTCCGACATTTATGGGGGTGAAAAAATTATTCAATGATTATAATGGGTTATACCTGATCCTCCATAGAAGGGGTCTCCAGTTGGTGCCTGGCATAGAAGTTGCGTATCCTCCGCCACACTCGGGGTGAAACGGGGGACAAAGGGGGAGGAAGATGAGGAGCGCGAGTCGGGTCCGGATCGCCACTGTTATCCTTGGTGGAGAATGAGGGAAATGGGGACGTAAAACCAGGAAAATAAAACTCCCCTTTGGTGGGAGAAAAAACCAAAAAAGGGGCGGGGGGAACGATAAAAAGAGCGGGGCGAAACGGTTAAAGGGGCGGGGGAATACCATGAGAGGAGGCCGTTATGAAACTCCACACGGGGTTTGTCATTGTTGTTGTTTTGCGGCGTTAGCCTTTCATAGCTTGTAATCCGATATCGATGGATAAATACGAGAAGGAAGAGATGGGAAAATCACGATTTCCCACCGAAAGGAGAAGACATCCCCGCTTCCGGATGTCCCAGGCTCTGGCTTACCAATGGGGTGCGGCCAAGGGAACCCTTCGAACCATTGACCTGAGCCTGGGCGGAACTAAAATCCAGATTAACAGTCCCATGCCCGTTGATGAAAGGTTGGATCTTATTCTACTGCTTAAGTATGAAGCCATCAAACCGGTGGGAAAGACAGTATGGGCAAACCCAGTGTCGTATCGAATGTACAATATCGGGATCCGTTTTGAAACCATTTCCCATCAGTGCCTTAAGCGGCTTGAACGCTTTCTTAATGCCACTACTCTAAGGGAAAAGCTGGAGAAGCGGCAGACAGTGCTCGATAAATCCGATGGAAGGGCCTTCGAATGGAAATCCTTCGAATCCGATCGGTTGAGGCGCAACTTCCTCACGTGGCTGCACAAATCGTACCCCTGGGATTATGAAAGATATGCTGTTCGACCCGAAATTGGCACAAACGAGGTAAGGGATTTCCTGAGAAACAAGGGGATTGACTAGGGCAATATTCACTATCTGCTCAAGTCGTTGGGAGCCAGATAGATCCCCTGGCTTTCATCCTTTCAGTAAGAAGCTCGGTGCAGCTAATAAAGACCTAGATACGCGTTGCTGCGGTTGTGAAGTCCACATTATGATTCGATTACCTGATGAGGTGACGCTTGGCTTGAAACTTTTTTTGGAATTTTCCAGAGATCTTGCTTAAGGTGGTTGACACGTAGGTATTCTTTTAGGAAAATCTCGGAGCCGAGGTGAGCTGATCGCCAAGGGCACACCATCTCGAGAGGGTGGGTCGCAAAGTCACGGGTCAGCGCCCCCATCCATGGCGATGATAGCCGGGCTGCCGATCAG
>CAYFXP010000285.1:0-9181 GCA_964346935.1 uncultured Syntrophobacterales bacterium | reverse complement strand
TTCTATTCAGGATGAGCTTGCTTCCGCACTTTTTATGGCGGGTCATGCGTCCATTGTTGTGGACAAAGAAATCGATGTCGGCCTCGCAGAGCTTTGGATTATAGGTCGCGAGGGCAACCGTTTTGTGGCCTTCTTTACACTTTAGTAATCTGACTTTCATCCCCCAGCCCTCCCTTGAATGTTATTGCCCTTAAAATCATTAAGCAAGTTTCATGCCAACAATCGGTTATTTTGAATTAATAAATGATTTCAAATAATTACAAATCTTCTCATTGGTCAAAGGCGGGACAGTACCCCTTTGCTATGCATTTTTTTCAGAGTGGAGGCCGGATTGACTACCCTTAAGGAAGCTGCTATATAAGGAGGTGTCGAGGGAAACGTATGAAACGGTCTACCTCCGCCATAATGCTTATCCTCGTCATCGTGGGGATCTCGGTATGGATTAATCTAAAGGAGAGAAGGGCGGAGAAGATCTTCTCCTCGGAGGGCTTTGAGATTCGCGTTTTGGAGGCGGAGGTCAAAGGGGGTGTTGTAAAAATCGTCGAGCCTAACGGGGAAATGAGCCTTTTCAGCGATGGGGTTAAGAAGCAGGAGTTGTCAAGGATTGCCCGAAAACAGGAAACCATAAGGTGCCAGGGGGACTATTTCTACCACCGGATAAAGCGATTTATCAAAAGGAAACTCGCTCGTTAGGGCAAGGGGGATCTCAGCCCCATTCGTGTATCCCTTGCCAGCAAGTGGCACGGATCGTACCGTTTTCTATACCTTTAAGCCCGTATTGAAAAGAAAGACAGGACATGAAGGCTTGGCTGTGGAGGGTTTTGCCCCTATTTTTAGTCCTCTTCTATATCGCGAGCCCTTTGGACTTAATCCCGGAATTCCTCGTAGGTCCGGCGGGATTGATGGAGGACCTGCTTTTGATTGGGGCCCTCGTCTGGTTCCTTACTGCCAGACGAACGGGAGAGTCCCCGGGGGATTTCTACCGGAGGTATAGGAATTATCGGAGGCCATCACCTGATCAAGGGGAAGAGGAGAGCTGGGGGAGAGAAGCCGCCAGCGATGATGAGAAGGGGGATCCCTTTAAGATCCTTGGGGTGGAGCCCGGTGCCTCCCGCGACGAGATCAAGGCGGCATACCGAAGGGCGGTGGCCAAATATCATCCCGATAAGGTGACCCATCTGGGGAGGGAATTTCAAGATTTAGCCCATCGGAAGCTCGTGGCCATTCAGAGAGCTTACGAGACCCTGGTGAAGAAGTGATAGCCAAAACTACGGCTTCACCCCCCCTTCACCTCTCGGCTTTTCTATTGTCGGGAACGACCTATTCCTCTAGAAACGGCAAGGCCTCCTTTTTGCGGTAGACCAACGCCTGACATGTAGCTATGAGGCGATTCCCCGCGCCGGTGACATTAATGAGGTAGGTTGCCGTCCGTGGGGTACGGTTGATCTCCTTTGCCTCGGCTTGCAGGACTTCGCCCGGAGATGGAGGGGCGATAAAGGTGACGTTCATGTTGAGCGCTACTGCAATGGTGCCGTGGGAATTCGAAGCAGTTTCGAATGCCTCGTCGATGAGGGAAAAGATGGCCCCACCATGGGTGTTTCCCAGGATGTTTTGCATCTCATCATGCGTAGTCATTTCCACGAGGGAATACCCCTCGTCCACCTTCTTGAGCCTCAGTCCCAGAAGTTGAGCATAAGGCTCCCATTGGACCCTTTTGGCGAGGGCATCGAGCACCTTCTTTTCCATAGGAAGCTCCTCTGAGGTTTTCATCCAGCTTCTTACGCCATTGGTCGAAATTTTTCAAGGCCGTTATGGTGCGGGTATTGTTTCCCAATTTTATTTGTGGTATGGAGGGTAAGATCCGAATCCATTTCGCTGAACAAAGGAGCCCGAAGGAGGCCAGCATTGGGAGAAACCGTTGAGATAATCATATCAACCCTCTTCTTCGGAGGGCTACTTTTCCTTGACAGTTGGGCCTGGGGAAGAGTCGGTCAAAAGCTTGGTTACTCCTTTTGGGCTTTTGCCCTCACCTTTTGGGCCATTGTGCTCGCAATTATCTCGATTCTGTTGTTGGGTTTGTTGATCCGCTTGGGCAATGAAACCCTTGAGCTCATTATCGGGGTTTCATACTACGGGGGGTTTTTCCTTCTGTGCGGTTGGATATGGGGTAAAGTGGCGAGGAAATTGGGCCATTCCTTTTGGGCCCATGCCTTAGCATTCTGGCTGGCCCCAATTACTATCATAGTGTTGCTGATCTGGGGCCATGCCTTCATATTTCTCTTGGTACCAATTGCACTCTTCCTGCCAGCAATTTCAATCCTATATCTGGGTTTCAGCCGTGAAAGGAAACAAGCCCCTGCGGTTTCTGCGGTTGAAGCATCTTACGGTGATTCTAGCTGAAGCGCGGGAGCCACTCCTTTATAAATACCTGAAATATGTGCTAAAGGAATGACCGAGAAGATATGGGATCGGTCGGGGGGATCACACTCCCTTCAAATATCTCCTCTTTACCTCCTCGGTACAACCCGTGAAATCCAGGAAGGGGATGTTCTCCCGATTTTTCTCCCCGGAGAAGATCAGATACTTCCCCCAGGCAGCGGCATAGACTTGTCCTCCCTTGTCCCGTACCTCCCCTTCGACTTCGACAATCCTCTTCTTTTCGTTCTTCACCCGGGCGATCAGCTCAAAATCCTGGTTAGTGGGGGCCGGCTTGAGGTATTTGACGTTTAACTCCACCGTGACACAGGAGGTGGTCTTCTTCCAACTGGCGGCCCACCACATCACTTCATCGGCCACCGAGGCCAGGATTCCGCCATGGACTATTCCCGGGTACCCGGAGAATAAATCCCGGGGACTGAAAGTCCCCTTGACAGACCGTCGGTCGGCGACGAATTTGAGGCGCAATCCATTTCTGTTTTCCCTGCCACAAACAAAGCAGGTTTTACAAGAAGGGAGCGTTTCCATAAGCATGAGACCTCCCGCGTTTGCTCGGAATACTAACATAGCGGCTCCATAGCTTTCAAGGCGAAGTTCGGAGGGCGACGGCGAGAGTAATATGGGAGGGCAGGCAATTGGTTCGCCACGGGGTAATCTCCTATCCCGAGGGAAACAGCCGAGAAAAAAATTGACATGACCAAAGGTTTGGCTTAACATTTATAAATAATGCCGTGCGAAGGGTGAAGAGGGCCCGATTCCATAATCAAGTTAAGGAGGTATCTCTCATGGCTAGACGGTACGGAAGTCTTTTGGTTTTGGTGGCGATTGCGGCTGTGTTCTGCCTTCATGGGGAAGCACTGGCGAGGAAGAGACGCCTTAAGGGCTATGACACCATTGTGGTGGGCAAGGTTGCCGTGAAGCCGGAGGCCGGCATACCCAAGAGATACGCGGAGGACCTCAAGGATGCCCTCCTGAGACAGTTGCAGCGCTACAACACGAGGTATAAGTGGGCTAGGAAGATCACCACGGCCATGCCCTCTTCCAAGGCAGGCGTAGTAGTCATCGACGCGGAGATTCTCTCCTACGTTGCGCCTTCGGTCGGGAGACGAGTTGGAAAGAGCTTCATTCCCGGAGTGGGGGGGCACCTAGGGAGTGCTTCAGTTCAATTCACGTGTAAGTTCATAGGTGGTGAAAAGGCCACCGTGGTTCTGGAGCAGGACGTCAATGCAAATTCCACCGCAGCCAATGATACCGTTGAGTATGCCATTGAGAGGGGTGCGGAATACATAGCGAAGGTCGTCCACAAGAATCGGTAGGGAGTCATCTGAGCAGTCGGGTCCACTTTTTGACCTTATCGGCCTTCTCCTTTATATCCTTCATATCCTTCACAACGGGTTTGATGTCATCCAGCAGGGTCTCCTTCTCCTGATCCTCATTTGGGGGCCCTGTTTCCTCGTCCTCTTCCTTCTGCTCTTTGCCCTTCTTCATCTCCCGGGATACGTCCTTGATCTCCTTGGCCGTCTTTCCCAGGCCCTTCCCGATTTCCGGAAGCCTTTTCGCCCCGAATATCAGGAGTATGATAACGCCAATGACGATCATCTCGGGCAGACCGAGACCAAACATGTTCCTCACCTCCGTTATGTTGCCTTCATTTCCACCCGTCCCGGTTTTACCCGCGCGGGCTCATCGAAGCTGTGCTTAACTTCTTACTACACTCCCCCCCGATTTGCAAGTCAAAGGTGCAGCCCTTCGATGGCTAAAAGTAGGACAGAAATGTGACAAAAAATGGCACATATTCTGCAAAAATTTCATATTAAGGACGTCATTGTACAGTAGTGGGCTATTCTGTTCACTCGTGAAACGCTGCCTTTATCTCTCAACCTCCGACCTCAAAACCTCAAACTGCTGAAGGGTGATGAACCCAAGCACCGGGGTTTGCTTTTGTGCCCAATAGTGATATAGTATTTTTCAGGCCTCCGTAGCTCAAGGGTAGAGCGCCTGATTTGTAATCAGATGGTTGGTGGTTCAAATCCGCCCGGGGGCTCCAGGAGAATCAGGGGCTTGCCATGAGTTACATTTGGTAAGCCCTTTTCATTATCCTTTGAATTGCGTTAAATCGGATGAAAAAATAAGGTTTACTTATTCAACAATTTAACAACGTCCCCTCCCTTTGGAAAAGTAGCTCATTTTGGCAACTTGCGCTGTACAACGGGGGCCATGGCTGAGTAAACTATCTATATTTTTTTTAGAGCATTCGGAAGAAAGAAATGCGGAGGGAAAGACCATGAAGTTCGAGACGGCCTTTTCAATGGACACCTCGGGTATCAAGTATGGCCCCGGGGTTACACGGGAAGTGGGATGGGACATGGAAGAGCAAGGTGCTCATCGGGTAATGGTTATTACCGATACCAATCTGAGGGATAAAGAACCTGTTTCCGTGGCCCTGGAAGCATTGCATAAGCATGGTATCGACGCGGTCCTGTACGATCAGGTAAGCGTGGAGCCCACAGATGTTTCTTTTAGAGAAGCGATAAAATTCGCCGAAGAGGGCAATTTCGATGGATTCGTAGCTGTAGGTGGCGGTTCCAGTATAGACACTGCTAAAGCGGCGAACCTTTATTCAACATACCCCGCGGATTTTATGACCTATGTGAACCCGCCCATCGGTGGGGGAAAACCGGTCCCGGGTCCATTGAAACCGTTAGTTGCTGTTCCAACGACTGCCGGAACGGGCAGCGAAACAACCGGCATTGCTATTTTTGATTTTTTGGAAATGAATGCCAAAACGGGTATTGCCCATCGTGCACTGCGACCGATAAAAGGCCTCGTTGATCCCAATAATACTCGTTCGCTCCCGAAAATGGTCGCCGCGTGTACCGGACTGGATCAGTTAACCCACGCGTTGGAATCCCTGACGGCATTGCCCTATAACCAGCGACCGGCTCCCGAACATCCTAAACTAAGGCCTGCTTACCAGGGGGCAAACCCCATCAGCCATATTTGGGCTTCACGCGCCACTGAAATGATTTCCCAAAAGCTAGTTCGGGTTATTGAAGATCCTTCCGATGACGAAGCGCGGGGTGAAGTTCTCTTGGCAGCAACCTATGCCGGCATAGGCTTTGGAAATGGAGGAGTTCATTTGGCCCATGGGATGTCCTATCCCGTGTCGGGGATGGTCAGTAAGTATGTACCTGAAGGTTATCCACCTGGACACCCGCTTATCCCACACGGCATGGCGGTAGTGCTCAATGCGCCAGCCGTTTTCCGCTTTACTGCTCCGGCGAATCCCGCCCTTCATCTTTATGCAGCCGAACTGATGGGAACGGATATTTCGGGCGCATCTCCAGAGGATGCGGGTGAAGTGCTTTCAAGTGCTATTGTTGAATTGATGCGCACGGTTGGGATGCCCAATGGACTTCGTGCAGTTGGTTATGGGCCTGAGGATGTGGATAAGTTGGTGGCGGGAACATTACCCCAGCATCGGGTGACGAAGCTATCACCACGCCCGGCAAGCGCTGAGGATTTCAAAGGGTTATTCCTGGACTCGCTCAAGCTCTGGTAGACCCGATATGGGGTCGTCCGTTTATGTCAGCGCAGAGACAGGACAGTTCTGTCTTCGCCCGGGGTTTTCAGGGTTGGATCACCACCTTGCCAACTCCCTCGTTGCCGAGCAATTCAATGGCCTTGGGCAAATCCTCCAAGGGCAGCTTATGAGTAACAATCTGCTCGACCGGGATCGGTGTCCCGGAAAGAACTGACAGGGCATCTTTGAAAATGATTGCCGGATAGGCCCATGACCCATGGATATCCACATCCTTGAAGCATATCACCCATGGGTGTATCTCCGTAGTGCCGGGGTCTGTGAAGTGACCTACCTCGATCAGCTTGCCCCCGCGGCGAACAAAGTTTAGAGACTCTTGAAAGGCAATCGGCACCCCGGCCGCTTCAATGACGACGTCTGGTCCTAATCCATCCGTCGCATCCTGAACGTGCCGCAGACGTTGATCGAGTGGGAGCTTTCCATCGATTGTTATATCGGCGCCCATGCGCTTTGCTATGTCTAACCGACTTTGTACCAAATCCTGGGCAATGATCAGCCCGGCCCCGCTCGCGCGCAAAGCAACGATTACCATAAGCCCTATAGGTCCTGTGCCTAGGACTAGCACGCTGCTCCCAACGCCGTAACCATGACCCATAAAAGCCTCGCCAGGGCTATAGGCCCGCTCTACGGCGCGGAGCCCCGTAGCCATGGGCTCGGTCTGAACAGCCCTTTCCATGGGCATCCCGTCCGGTAATTTAAAAGCCCAGGTTCTGGGGTGCAGAAAAACGTAGTCGGCATACGCCCCAAATAAACCGGGCGGAGTTTTGGTAGGGATGAAGCCATAGGCCATGCGATTGGGGCAAAAAAGTGGCCGGTGTGGCATATGCAGACAATACCAACAGTGTCCACAGGTCGTAGAGCTTGGAGCAATGGACACGCGATCCCCTTCCTTAAGGGGTTTTTCGCCGACCACTATCATTTTATCGTTGGCGGATTTACCAATTTCAACGATGGTGCCAATAAATTCATGCCCTGCAACTAAGGGGAAGGATGCAGTCTGCATATGACCCAGAAACATATGTTTGTCGGTACCGCAGACTCCACAGGCTTCCACCTTCAATAGGGCCCCGTCATCTGGGATTTTGGGGATAACAAACTCCTGCAATTCCATTTTTCCTGGTTCAAGGATCACCCAGGCATGAGCTTTATCCATCACACACCTCCTTATGAAAAATCCAATCGTTTTATTGAAAGCCTACACCGCCTGTGGCTCTATAAGCTGCCGAATGCGGGGGGATTTGGGGTCATTGACGGCATTTACCGGCCTTTGGCCCCTTAAGGCAGTGATAACCTCGGAAGCGGCACCCAGACACATCCCTTTTCTGGCCTCATGAGAGAACGCGGCAATATGTGGTGTCGCAAGCACATTTGGATGATTTGCGAGTTCCCAGTTTTTCGGGGGTTCTTCTTCAAAGACATCTAATGCGGCTCCCGCAATATGCCCGCTGTCCAAGAGGATCTTCAATGCCGTGACATCCACGACCTCTGCTCGGGCCATATTGATGAGGTAAGAGCCTTTCGGCATCATTTCCAATCTCCGCCGATCGAGGAGACCCTTGGTCTCCTTTGTCAAGCTTGTGTGGACACAGAGGTATTGTGAGCGAGATACCAGTTCCTCTAGATCAGTTCTTGTCGCCTTTGCCGCTTTGAATATCGAATCATCCTGATAGGGATCGTGGGCCAGAACCTCCATTCCAAAGGCGATGGCCAAACGGGCCGTTCTTTGTCCTACTTGCCCGAGCCCAACGATGCCCATGGTCTTTCCTGAAAGCTCCCATCCCCACAAGGATGGATGCCTCCACTCCCCTCTTTTCATGCGACGATCACCCTCGACGATCAATCTTGACAGGGAGATGACGGCCCCCAGAGTAAATTCAGCAACAGCGTTGGCATTGGCTCCAGGGGTGCGGGTAACGTAAATGCCGAGACGCGTGGCAGCCTCTACGTCCACATTGTCGGTCCCGACGCCATGGCGAGCCACCACCATCAGATGAGGACACCTCTGCAGGAGATCCTCGGTGATCTTCTGAATACCCAAGCAGACGGCATGACATGCGGGCAGCAATTTATCGATGCTCTCTTCAAGGGGTTCTTCTGCAACAAGGACCTCGCATCCTGCATTCCTCAACATGGTGATCTGTTCATCGATTGCAGCGGCCGCAGCAATAAGAACACGGGGCTTTTGATTCATATCGAACTGCTCCTCTGGAGAATAAGATAACCTTAGACGTTGATGCAGTGATTACCTACTACCAAGGGATGGAATGCGTGTCAATTGGATTTGTTTGGGGAATTTCCCGAATAAGCGGGGGATCTTATAGCGAGGGAAACCGATTCCTCCATGAATTGCGCATTTTAGGGGTTTTCCCCCACCCTTGGTTTCCAATCGATGGGAAAACATCTCATTACCTGTATAGCTCTTGTTACGAAAAATTCCTTGACAATGGAAGAAGCCCCACAATATACTCGGGATAATTTTTAATTATAAAGGAAAGGAGGGTAAGGTCATGTTGGGAAGAAAAAATGTGTTAAAGTTTCTCATTCTTATCGCGGTAGTTTGTCTTCTTGTTGTGCCCCCGAGCTTGGGCGAGGCCACGGACTACCCGAAGAAGCCGGTCAGGATGATCGTTACGTATGCTGCTGGAGGCGGAACAGATGTCATCTTTCGGGCTGTATCCTCGGTGATTCATCAATACTGGGGTCAACCTCTCATTGTGGTCAACAAGCCCGGTGCAGGGGGAACAGTGGGAACGAGCTTTGCCTCGAAGGCGAGGGCCGATGGCTACACGCTCCTGGCGGCTCTTCAGGGACCGCTTATCATCAATCCGCTCCAGGTAAAGGTTGATTATAGCTTTGAAGATTTCGAGCCTCTCGTTCAGCTCGTGAGCGCCCCCCAGCTTATGGTTGGCAATATCGATTCCCCCTGGAAGAACGCGAAGGAGATGATCGAGCATGCGAGGGCTAACCCGGGAAAGGTGAAGCTCGGAACCACGGGCTTTGGAAACCTCCCTCATCTGATGACCCTTCGACTTCAAGATGTGGCGAAGGCGAAATTCACCATTATCCAGTTTAAAGGGAATGCGCCTGCAAGAAAGGAGGTATTGGCTGGACACATTGACGGCCTTATTTCGGTCATGCAGGATG
>CAYFXP010000284.1:0-16942 GCA_964346935.1 uncultured Syntrophobacterales bacterium | reverse complement strand
AGGAGATCGTTTTTGTCCCCGGTCCTCTCAACAATGTTCTCCAGTGACGTCTTTTTCCTCTTGAGCGCAATCGATTTAAGGTGAGCCAATCTTTGATCGGGCAATGCCTGGATTTCAAGGATCCCCTTTCTCTTGGCCAATTCCATGAGATCGGCGCCCATTTTTGTTCGAACAACCACGGTGTTCCATCCCGGAAAGGCGGACCCAGCAGAACCGAGGGAAACATCTGAGAACTCCGCCGTCATATCCCAACAATACTGGCAGGCGGGATTGATGTATGGCCTAATTTCATCAAGGGAAACTGATTGTATGCCGGATTTGGTATGTACGTCGAACGAATAGTGGGGAGTGTGGGGAATATCGAATTTAACCACCTGTGACAGATCGTAATTCCCCCTCAGGTACGGATGAAAAACATGGGGGGAGAGGGCCCAACCACAGAACAACCCCAGGGTCAACTTGATATTCTCGGGATCTACGTTCTTTTCGGGCGGGTACTGTCTTATCTTGCTTAGCGCCTCGAGTTGACAGCCCAAGCCAACTACCCCCACTTTTTCGGCGCTATCCTTTGGAATGCTCCTATAGCCTTCAAGGGCGAAGCTCGCCTCATAACAGGTGCCGGCGCATTGAAGTAACTCCCCCCGGCTTCGGGCCACATAACCGCGTGGAACTTTGTCCTCATCCATACTGGTGCACACTACCAGATCGATCATTCCCTCCTGAAGCGCCAGCGCAAGCAAGGTGGTTACCGTCCCACCATCCTGTCCCCTCTCGCCGATTTCTCTATCCTTTGTTCTCGCCATGTATATGTCCAAAGCCACGCCGAGTTCCTGGTCGCTAAAGGGAACCCCGAAGATTTTCTGGCTCACCGTATTCATGTCCGTGTAGGTCCTCGGGCAGTGCTTGTAACACTCTCCTTCGGACACGGTGCATTTGTCAAGAAGGATGATTCGCCCCTCATGGGCAACAATGTAGGGACAGCCAGTAATGCACGCTCCGCATCCAGTGCACAGCCCTTGATAAATTACCTCTTCGAATAATTCCCTTACTCCCTTACCCGTGTCCGACATTCCCTCAATTCCATTGCTCGGTGAACTCGTTAATCCGTGGGGAGTGCTTACCGCCAGGGAATCGGCGACGGCAAAACTCATCGATGTTCCAGATTCTTCGAGGCCAAGAATGACAGGACCTGGATGTCCATATCCGTGCAGGAAGCCGACCCCTTTCCATGTAACACATGGGCGGACCCAGGCATTGTTGGGATCCCCTTGCGTGGCACGGCAACCCTTACTCCATACGGTGTTTCCAGTTCCCTCGTCTCCTCAGCCGCCATCGCTTCGCGCTTACCTTCGCCGGTGAGCACCGCCACGCCGGAATTCAGCACCAGACGCTGGTTCTGTGTCCGGTCCTCCCGTTTCTCCCAGCAGATGAGTCCGCAGTTACCGCACGTATTGATGTACATCTCATCGGGGTCAAAGCACTTTTCCCGCTGCGTAAGAAAGGCCCGACCTCCCTGCTTATCGGGGTCAGCCCCCCTCAGCCGACGGCTCAGGGCCACGAGTCGGCTCTCTTCCTCGGGGAGGGGATAATCCACGCGGTACGGACTCCAGGTCGACCATTTCTTGTTGAGCCCCAGGCCGTGATAGCCGGCACAGCCGATCAGACATCGGGCATTGTTTCCCTTCTTGCCGTAACGATGCTCCCTGCCGGCTATGATCACCGAAACCGACTCCTCCCTGTCTATCATCTCCACGGGACAGACGGTCGTGCATAACTTACACTTTTCGCAGGGGTCTTCCTCCAGAAGCGCGTCAGCTTCTAAGGCCGCCGATGTCAGCACCGAGCCGAGGAAGACGGCTGAGCCGAATTGGGGGGTCGTCAGGTTACCGCTCCACCCTAACCGCCCCAACCCTGCCGCCACTGCTGCGTAGCGATGGGAGAAATCGGGAACCATCACCACCCTGTTGATGGCATCGGTTCCATCAGGCTCAGGGCGGTAGATGTTGTTGGCCTCTATTCCCTTGGCTTCAAAGCCCTTTTCCTGCAGGAAGTCCACTAATCGGTCGGCAATGGTGTAGATCTTCTGGTAGATTCCCTTCTGGTCCGCGCCGTGGGCCAGCCATTCCCTCTTGCTGAGGTAGTTCCGGATGACCTTCCGATCCAGCGGTATGGCGAAGGAGATGATCGAACGGGTGGACGGTAACACGTAGTCCGGATCCGCGGAAGGCGGGGCGCTGGCCAACCGCTCCCTGCGTGCAATACCCACGAGCGCCGCGCCATTCTCCAACACAAGAGCCTTAATCCGGGCTTCTAATTTCATCTGTTCCTCACTCTCGGTAAGACGACTCCGCTGGGCCCGCCTAGTCACCCATGATCAGAGGGGTATGGCAATGAAGTGAAATATAGGGGAGGAGAGTATTGAGTGTCAAGGGAGATAGTCGCTGCTCCTTTTATCACCCTAGGTTCTGGATGAAAATACCCTTGTTAATGACGGGGATGAATAACCGAGAATAAGCTCAACTCTAAGGCGACCTGTAGTAACCATACTCTAGCAAGGCCCGGTTCATGGCCATGACATTCTCCGGCTTGCAATAAGACGTGAGGCCATTGGAGCTGGCGAGGATGTAGCCGCCACCGAAGCCTATCTCCTCAATCCGCTGCCTCACCTCAACCTCGGTCTCCTCAGGTGTCCCAAGGGTCAGCGTATAGTGGAGGTCGATGTTTCCCATGGGGCAGATGCGATGGCCGTAGTCTCTCTTGAACTGACCAATGTCCATGGCCCCGGGTTCTATGTTGGCCAAACCATTCATCCCCAAGCTTAGAAGGTCCTCAATGATGGGCATGATGTTCCCATCGCTGTGGTAGATCCACGGAATCCCCACCCGCTCGGCAAACCTCCTCATCCGGGGAAGGAAGAATTCACGGATGATCTGCGGGGAGAAGAGCGGTGCACTCTTCCAGGCCATATCTTCGGGAACAACCATGAAGTCAAATCCCAGCTCGCTCACCTTCTCGGCGACTTGGCAACACCAGTCGTTGAACACATCGATGACCTGGAGGACGAATTCGGGGTTGTCATAAAGCATCAGGCAAAAATGCTGGATTCCCATGCTCAGGTAGGAATTGCTGATGCCGATCCGAAGGGTCACTCCGAGGGCCTTGTCGTTCAGGGTCCTATCGTTCCGGCATCTGGTTATGAATTCCCTCGCTGGGGCGTAGAACGATTCATCCCGGGGATCAGGGAGTTCCATCTTCTCCAGGTCGGCCTCGGTTTTGATTTGGCCGTCGGAGATCATGTCCATACCCTCGTAGGGACGACTCTTGACGAACCGCGCCGGGGCGATGCTAAAAATCAGGCTATCCAGCGCGATGACCTCCAATACCTGCGGGGGAATGCGCAGCCCAGGAGCTGAGAACCGCTGTGTCACCGTTGCCTTGTCAAAATCCCTTCGGCCAAGGAGCTTCTCGGCGAGAGCATTGTGCACGCTACTCTCAACCCATGGGACGCGGTCGGGCTTGCCAAGCTTGAGAGCTGTCAGTACCCGTTCTCTCGATGTCACCTTTACACCCAATCTTTATGGTCGAGGTATGCCTCCTTGAAGGACCCCAACGACCCAATTCACTCGTCCGGGCCGATGAAGCCGTGATACCGCCCCAGCCAATATGCGATGAGATAATCGATACCAGCAAGCTCTACGTTTCCCATGTTTTTCAGTTCCCCCCCAAGTCTTCTGGGATCACTTACCCAGAAGAATGAAGAAGTGCGGGGACGCTCATAGAGCGGGGCCACCTGGGTCAACTTCGGTTCGGGCGTGCGCGTAGTGAGGACCAGGACGACCTTGCTGTCCGGAAACTCGAGGATCGCCTCGTGCCCCCTCTCCCGGCCCTCCTCCCCGTCCGTCACCAGGGCGGCGTGTATGAAGCTGAAGAAGGCATTGTGATCTTCGCTCACACGGGACCACATGCGCCGAGCGCCCTTGTTGAGCTGTCGAACAATCGCTTGATCGTTCTCGAGGAACAAAAGCGGGTACAGCGCAAGATACGCCATGTTGGCGTTCACGCGCTTACCGCGGGGAAAGGTGGAGAGGTGGGTCCAGGTAGCGATACCGGGGTATCCATCCTGGATGAGCTGCTCATAAAAATCGACATACTTCTGCTCCCCGGTGCTCTCGGCCGCGACCTTGGCAATGGCAAGGCAAATGAGGGCATTTACGCCGTTGGGAATGATCCCGAAAACCCTGCCGCGCAAATCCCCGTGAGTGGTCCGTTTGTCGTCCCAATCGATTATCTGTAGGTTATTATCGATGAGGTGATCCGCGATGGCCGCGGCGAGGGGAGCGATTTTCGATCGTATTTCGGGGGCCCTCACAAGGGCCAGCGTCACCCCGAGCCCGTGAACGTAGCCCGCGTACTGGTCCCTGCTCACATCCGAACGCCAGAAGTATTCCGGATGGGTCGGTGACGGGAGCCAGCGATCGTCATCGGGTTTGACCGGGGAGAAGTAGCGCGCCAGCAGCCCCGGCTTTCCCGATACCTCGGCGTAAAGCTTCATGGCATGAAGGGACAGCAAAACCTGTTCTCTGGCCTCCGAATCATCCGTCGCCGCTAAGCGCAGGGCCTGGCTTGCCAGGTAGATACCCAAGTGAAAGCAACCATCCGCCAAATTGCCGTATCCGGACAGGTCCGGGTGTTCCTCCTCCCACCACCTGTAACGAATGAGGCCATCGGGCATCTGATGGCGGGTCTCGAGCCTCTCCTGGTACGCCCCCGCCTTCTCCTTGGGGGAGAGCTCCGGCGGACTCGTATCCTGCCAGTTCTCGGTCTTTAGTCCCGTTTTGACGAAACAGCCGGATGCAAAGGTCAAGACGAGCAAACACATGAGCAACACCGACGGAAATCGACAGGCACGCATCAAGCGATTGCGTTCCGGAAAGCGAAAAGGTTGCCTCGTATTTTCACCCACGGGCCTCATGGACACCTTAACAGGACTCGTAGACGCCAGTTGTGAATGGCAAATCTCGGAATCATTCACCGCTACTCATCGATTCTGGGCGAAACCGGTGTTGCGGTTGCCCCGCAGTATATTTCCTTGTCGTAATACTTGTAGTCTTGTCGACAGGGATTGTAGGACTCCCGAGCCCACTCCTCCCCCCGATACACCTCGCGTATGAAATAGGTCTTGGCGGGAAACCGATCCGGGAAATGGCCGAAATACGGATGGAGTTGTCCGGCTGCCTTCCGCTTGGACCACTTCAGGTGGTCCAGGGCGAAGACGGCGACGGCCTCGCCAGTCCGGTCGGCACCACCCTTACAATGGACGAGAATGGGCCGGGGAAGGTCATTGAAAGCATCGAGGAGGCTCAGTAAGTCTTCCCTGTCGGGGAGACGTCCCGCAGACATCCTTATATCGACCTGTTCGAGCCCCAATTCCTGTGACACCGCAAGCTCCTCATCGTACCAATCCTTACCCGGTTGCGCTCCCCGGAGGTTGATAATGCTCTTGATACCATACTCCTCCGCGACCATCCGCAGGTCATGCCCCGTGGGCTGACCAGACCGGTACATCACCTCATCCCTCACCGCGTGAAAATTGAGAGGGTCGTAGGTATAGCGCATGTGCTCTATTGTGGCACAGGAAGTCAGGACCAACGATAGGAAAACGATCAATAGGAGCAAGAGGCTGACGCCTTTCTGAAACTCCCTGGTCCGTTGGGCTCTCGTCATAATGAGGTTCCCCGTCTTACTATCCCGTAGCTATTCAGTAATTTCACTTGTCCAAAGATATAGATTAGATATCACAAATGCAAAGAAAACAAAAACCCCGGTTTCGGCCGGCGGAAGCCGCCCTTTCACGACCTTTTCTCCCTCTCTGGCATAATGGCTATGGTACAGATGCCCCTCCTCACGAACCACCCCCTCTATCTAAACAGGTGGGGCTTCCGCCTACAGCTCTTCCGACAGTATCGCTCCCTTGTCGGCCGATTCGACCAGAAGTGAGTACCTCCTGAGAGCGCCGCGAGACTCCTTCCTCATAGGGGTGAAATGTTCTGCCCGCCGGTTCAGCTCCCGATCTGATACGAGGAGCCTTAACTTCCTTTTGGGTATATCAACCTCTATCATGTCTCCTTCCTCCACGAGAGCAATGGGACCGCTCTCAGCAGCCTCGGGGGATATATGGCCAATACATGGCCCCCTGGTTGAGCCGGAGAACCTCCCGTCTGTGACAAGCGCCACCTTCTCACCCAAGCCCAAGCCCATTAGAATTGATGTTACCATATGCATCTCCCTCATCCCAGGCCCCCCTTTAGGCCCCTCATAACGGATAACCATAACCTCTCCGCCTTTTACCCTGTCGTCCATGAGCGCATCCACGGCGTCCTCCATGGAGTTGAACGTCCTGGCCGGACCCCTGTGAACCATCATCTTCTCATGGACGCCTGTCTGTTTCACGACGGCGCCGTTGGGCGCGAGATTTCCCTTCAAGATTGCCAGACTCCCCTCGGGGTGAAGGGGGTTCGAAATGGGCCTGATGACATTCGTGTCCAGGACTTGGGCTTTTTGGATGTTCTCACCCATCGTCCTTCCCGTAACGGTAAGGACGTTTAGCTCCAATTTGCCTCTTAGCTCCTTCATGACCGCCGGAATTCCTCCTGCTTCTTCGAGGGCACTCAGGGGATATTTTCCCGAAGGGCTTATGTCGCAGAGGTGAGGCGTATTTCTGCTTATCCGGTCGAGCATATCCAGCGGAAAAGCTATCCTTCTCTCATTGGCGATCGCGGGGATATGGAGGGCCATGTTCGTTGAGCCGCCGAGCGCCATTGCAACGGTCGTTGCATTGGTTATGGCCTCTTTGCTGATGATCCTGTCAGGCGTCAAATCCTCCTCGACCATCTGGATAATTCTCATCCCAGACTTCCGCGCTATCCTCAACTTCCCCGAACTCGTGGCATGAGACGTCCCGCAGCCCGTTAGGGACATCCCCATCGCCTCGGCTATGCACGACATAGTATTAGCCGTTCCCATCATGGCGCAGCTCCCCGGCCCGGGAAGCGCACACCTCTCGATTTCAGCGAGCTCCTCCTGTGAGATTTCCCCTATCTTTGCCCTGCCTATATACTCCCTCATATTGGAAAGGGTGATGCCCTCGATTTCCCCATATTTCCCCGGGTACATCGGCCCCCCAGTAATGACGATGGAGGGTATGTTTATCCTGAGGGCCGCCATGATATGGGCGGGAACGATCTTATCACACGAACAGAGCATAACCATTGCATCGAAGCGGTGGCTCTCCACCATCAGCTCTACGGAGTCCGCTATTACTTCACGGCTTGGAAGAGGATAACTCATGCCGATATGTCCCTGACAGAGCCCGTCACAAATGGCTATGGTGTTAAACTCTATGGGAATGCCTCCGCCTTCCCTTATTCCGCCCTTAACTGCCTCGGCGAGGCTTCTCAGATGGATATGCCCCGGTACTATTTCATTCCAGGAGTTGACCACGGCAACGAGGGGTCCCCCGAAATCCTCCTCCGTGAATCCAACCGAGTAGAGAAGGGCTCTATGAGCTGCCCGTTCGAGTCCATCACAGACTTCCTTGCTTCGAAGGTTCATTTCGGTCTCCTTTTTTGCCTATGAGCCTGAATTTTTTATGTACCTTAAAGAGAAGAGCATTGGCTCTCCCGGAACTGGGAACGTGATTTGCTTCTTCCGGGGGAATGCCATCCGGCACCTTGAAGAGGATATCCTCCGAGACGGCAACATACTCAGCAAAACAACCAGCTGTGTCAATTCCCACATGGTCCCAAGCATGACATCTGTTATATATGCCCGTTTTGCAGGCGTAACACTCTCCACACCCCTTGATGGCACTGCTGGTTACCCGATCACCGATATTAACCTTCCTCACGTGGGAGCCAACCTCAACTACCTCTCCACAGAACTCGTGCCCTGGAATCAAGGGTAATTTAACCGAAGTTTTCTGGATTTTAATAGGAGTATCTTTATAAGTAATCGATTTTATAAAATAAAGGATTTTTCAGAATGTGATACTGCTGTTTCTTCGCTTCAATACCTCCAAAGTGACCCTTTCGGGGTTCGAAGGCGGGCAATACTTACCCCTTCCGGCCTCTAAAGGGCCGGCTTTCCCCTCCCTGCTCACCCTCGATGGGTACCCCACTTCTCCAGCAGATTACGCTCAGAAACAACAGTATCCCCCTGAAAAAGTCCGGAAACTCCGGATCGATTCCTGTTGACATAGATTGAAAATTGTGTCAAACGATAGACATCTCGGTGTCGCCTGTTCTTCCTGCTGTATTTTCTTTCCTTATGGTATCTCGCAAAGAGGCCCCGACGAGCGGCCGATGATTTAATTTGGTCTGTGTGTAATGAAGGATAAAAACGGCTGTCCCGAGCAAAAAGGCCGAAATGAGAAAGGAGGTGAATTCGGGTCGCTCCAATTTTATCATACCTTATTTCTTACGGTAAGGTCTTTCAAAAGGAGGGAGAAAATGAAAAGGCATGAGATTTCTAGGGCAATAGTTATAACAGCCTTGATTTCGGTCGTGTTCCTCGTCTTCGTTAACACGGGATATGCTGCGAAGGAACCGATTTTGATGAAGATAGGCAACCCCGGTCCCGGGCATCCTCATCAGCACATGATTGCAGCCGGGACCCTTGAATTTAAAGATTATGTGGAGCGCCTTTCAGGAGGAGCCATTCAAGTTGAGGTGTACCCGGGTTTCCAGCTTGGCAACATGAGAGAAATGATGGAAATGGCCAAACTGGGAACGATTCAGGCGACCACCTGCTATTCCGCTGTAGCCACGATGTTCCTGCCAGAACTTGAGGTCATTTATATCCCCTTTGCCTTTTCTTCGCCGGAAATCGTTTGGAGGGTCTTTGATGGCTGGTTCGGAGAGAAGATGGAAAAGCATTGGATCGAAAAGACGGGGTTACTTCCCCTGTATCAAGCAGACAATGGTGGAAACCGGGCATTCGGAATGAGAAAGAAGCCGATCTATAAACCGGAGGATCTAAAAGGGCTGAAAATTCGAATTCCAGAGAGCGAAAGCCTCCGCATTTTCGTCGAGAGTTTTGGAGGATCGGCGCCCACAATCACCTTCCCGGAGCTCTATTCCGCGGTTCAAACGGGGGTGGTCGATGGATTCGAAGTCCCAGTAGCCGTGTTTATGTTTGCAAAGTTATACGAGGTCATCAAATACGCTTCCATCACGAACCATACATGGGACATGACCTTCCTGCTGGTGAACAGAGAATGGTTTGCCGGGCTCCCGGAAAAATACCGGAAGATCGTTATTGAGGCTGGAAGGCATGCGAAGATCGTGAACCGAGGCATGTCCGAACTTTTGGCCGCTGAGATCATTGATAAGCTTAAAAAGGCGAATGTCGAGGTCTATACCCCTGACGAATCAACCAAGGAAGAATTTCGTAAAATTTGTCAAAAACCCGTTGAGACCTTTGTCAGAAAAAAGATTGGAGATCAATGGGTAGATGATTTCTTTAAGGCGGTAAGGGAATCTGAAGCCGCTGCTAAGGAGGAAACCGGTAAGACCTACCGAATGTTCATAAAATAACCGGCCAATCCTCAGCTAATCTTCAAACCTCATGGGCTCCATTATCTTCCCGGAGATTTTGACGGGATTACAGGAGAGCCTACCACCTTTCTTTGCTGACGAGGACAAGAGCCTTGAAGCTCGATCAGATCGTCTCCGTTGTCGATCAGATTACCGGAAAACTTGACAAAACCTTGGGGAGTCTCTCGGTCATTCTCTTGGGCATCATGGCCGTGGTCGTCAATATCGGTGTCTTCTACCGCTACGTGCTGATTGCTGCACTTCCCTGGTCAGAGGAGATACCCAAATACTGCATGATCTGGATGGGCTTTATCGGAGCGAGCATGGCCATTCGAAGGAATCAGCACATTGGATTAAATGCCTTCATGGAAAGGCTTCCACCCAAACACTACCTTCTTGTGAAGCTCTTCGGCAGCTTTCTCATTCTGTTCTTCTTAATTATCTTGATTAAGTGGGGATTCTTTCTGGCTTTTTCCGTGGGATTCTCATCAGCAACTCCAATGACCCATATACCCTATATTTGGCTCCTTCTGGTCGTGCCAGTGGCCGGAATTCTCATGGTCATCCAATTGTCGTTGAAAATACTGTTGGACCTTCAGGCCCTGTGGAGATCCTCATGACCGTGTCCACCGTCATCCCGCCGGAGAGGCCATGATTGCATTCATCGTCATAAGCCTGGCTGTTCTCCTTGTCATCGGAATCCCCATCTGTTTCGTCCTCGGCCTGACTGCTCTCTTTTACTATCTCATCAAGGGCGACCCCACCCTGTTCCCGATGATCCCCCAGCAGCTGTTTGGAGGGATGGACATGTACCTCTTGCTGGCCATTCCCTTTTTCATCCTGGCGGGCGAGGTTATGAGGTCATCGGGCATTACCAGAAACCTGGTCAGATTCTCAAATGCCCTGGTGGGCCATTTGCGAGGCGGGCTGGCCTATGTGAATATCGTGGTCAGCATTTTCTTCTCGGGCATTACCGGTTCAGCCGTGGCCGACACCTCTGCAATCGGTACGGTGATGATCCCAAGCATGGTCGAAGAAGGCTACGATCTCGACTTCAGCGCGGCCGTCACGGCCGCGTCCTCGGTCATCGGCCCCATCATCCCCCCAAGCATCCTCATGATCATCTATTCGGCTGTGATGGATGTCTCGGTTGCAGGGATGTTCGCTGCGGGATTCATCCCCGGTCTTTTAGTCGGGCTGAGCCTCAGCGTTCTAAGTTACTACTATTCCAGAAAAAGAAACTACCAAAAGAGGGAGAAAAGGGCCACGTGGAGGGAATTCTTGTCCTCCCTTCGTGGGACGACTGTCGCTCTTATCATGCCGTTTATCATTCTGGGGGGCATTATGGGAGGTGTATTCACCCCCACGGAAGCAGCCGCGGTCGCCGTATTCTACGGCTTCGTGGTCGGATTTCTCTCGCGGGGCCTGAAACTGCGCATGATTCCGCAAATCATGCTGAATACGGTCATCGTATCCTCGACCATCCTCTTCGTCATCGCCTCCGCGAAGATGATGGGATGGCTTTTTGTAAGCGAACAGATTCCCCAGAAGGTTGCACTGATATTTATGTCGATTACACAAAACCGCTATATCTTTCTCTTTATCATCAACATCCTGCTCTTCATTGTCGGGATGATAATGGACCCTGGCGTTGCGATCATCATTCTCGGACCTGTCCTGGCCCCAGCTGCTATCGAGATGGGGATTCATCCCCTGCACTTCGCGATCATCATGTGCGTTAACCTGATCATCGGCCTGGCAACTCCGCCGCTCGGATTTGTCCTCTACATTGCCTGCGGCATCACGAATCTCCCCCTTGAACGAGTCTCCAAGGCCATCTTTCCGTTCATCCTCGTCGAAGCGGCTGTGGTCTTCCTCATCACCTATATCCCGTTTCTCCCTTTGTTCATTCCAAAGCTTCTTGGCTATATTTGAAACGTCTCGTTGCCTCGTTGGAGAGAACGAACCGTTGACAAGGCCTAAAGTTGTTGATAATGTTGGCAATAACGCCTTTAACAGGATTCGCCTGCGAATTCTCGCTGCAAAGACACTCGGTGAAATCTTTCTCCATGAATTAAAAAAGGGAGGTGCACAATGGCAACTGCACACCCCAATGTTCTTTTCATTATTACCGACCAACAACGATATGACACAATTTCAGCCTTGGGGTTTCCATATATGGATACTCCACATCTGGATCGGCTGGCCAAGGAAGGTGTTAGCTTTACCAATAATTTCGTTAGCGCTGCTTCCTGCTCGCCATCCCGGGCAAGCCTTTTCACGGGATACTACCCGCATACCACCGGCATTTATAGAAATGCGGAAATGTGGCGCCACTCCTGGATTGAGAATCTGGCGGATGCCGGTTATTACTGCGTCAATATCGGCAAAATGCACACCTTCCCCTACGAAACCCCCCTCGGTTTTCACGAACGCTTTGTGGTTGAGAATAAGGATCGTTATTTGGAGGGACGGTATTATTTCGATCGCTGGGACCTTGCACTTCAGGCCCATGGATTTGTCAAACCACAGCGCGAACTTTACAGGAAACGACCGGACTACCACGAGCGTCTTGGCGCTTTTGAGTGGGAGCTCCCGGAGAACCTGCATTCTGATTTTTACGTCGGGGATTTTGCCACCTGGTGGATCCTGACCAAGCCCGACAAACAGCCTTTTTTTCTTCAGGTGGGTTTTCCCGGACCCCATCCGCCCTTTGATCCGACGGCCGAATACCTAGCGCCCTATTTAGAACGTGAACTTCCGGTTCCGGATATCTCCCAGGAGGAGCTCGATGCCCAACCCCCATACCAGAAAGCATATAATGTGCACAATACGGAGGTGGATCATGATTCCATTGCATGGACGCTGAATCCCACCAAGGAACAAATCCACCGCCTCCGGGCGCATTACCTGGCCAATGTAACCATGATCGATGAAAAAATCGGCCAGATCCTGAAGGCGATGGAGGATAAGGGATATCTTGAGAATACGGTGATCATCTTCACCTCGGATCACGGCGACTGCCTGGGTGATCATGGCCATATCCAAAAATGGACCATGTACGATGTTATCACCCGTACCCCTCTGATCGTCTGGGCTCCAAAGTATTTTCAGGGAGGGCGCACCGTCGACCATCTGTATCAGCAGTTTGATATCGCACCGGTCATATTAGAACTCACCGAAGCAAAAATGCCCGAAACCTGGGAGGCCAGATCCCTGATGCCAGCCCTAAAAGGGGAAGCCAAGGATGGTGGCCGCGAATATGTCTTTGCCGAGCAAAGGCAAGACCCCATTAATTCCGTCGTCTCCGCTGCGGAATTCATAACCATGGTTCGCGCTAAGGACTGGAAACTGGTCCACTATCTGGGCGATGATGACTACGGGGAGCTCTATGACCTTCAAAACGATCCGGGTGAGCACCGCAATTTGTGGACAAGTCCGGACCATAAACAGAAGAGGGATGAATTGTTAAGGGTATTACTCAACTGGCGCATGAGAAGCGACACGATTACCGCCGATTGGGGGAAGTCTTGGCGGTAAGCGCTCATCAATACCTTGCAAAATAACAGCATTACACAAGGCAAACCCTTTTCCCTTCTTATAAAACCCACCTCAGCTGACTGCAACCTCAGCTGCGAATACTGCTTCTACCTCGACCGACGCGCTCTCTATCCGCAAACAAAGCGCCATCGCATGACCGATGAGGTCCTTGACCGAATGATTTCCAGTTACATGGCAACGGCTCAACCGGCCTATTACTTCGGATGGCAGGGCGGTGAGCCGACCCTCATGGGCGTGGAATTTTTCCGGAGGGTAACCGAATATCAGCAAAAATACGGCCGGCAGGGTGCATTAGTATCAAATGGATTGCAGACCAATGCAACCCTCATCGACGATGAAATGGCAACTCACTTTTCGAAATACCGATTCCTCGTTGGCGTCAGTATCGACGGGCCCGCCCAAATACACGACCGTTTCCGGGTTAATCCAGCCGGTCGAGGGTCCCATGCGGACGTCCTCAAGGGGATTGATTTCCTGAAGAGGCATAATGTGGAATTCAACGCCCTCGTGCTGGTGAGTTCGGCAAACATAAACCGGGCAAAAGAGGTCTATCACTATCTCTGCGATCTTGGGATGTACTACCACCAGTACATTCCATGCGTGGAATTTGACGATAACGGTCAACCTTTGGCGTTCACTATCTCGGCCAAACAATGGGGAGATTTTCTCTGTGATGTTTTTGACCAATGGATAAGGCGGGATGCTGGTCGGGTCTCCATCCGGTGGTTTGACTCCGTCATATCGTACCTCGTGGAGGGCAGGCAGACTGTCTGTCAGATGGAGCAAAACTGCTGTCAGTATTTCCTCGTTGAGCATAACGGGGATATTTATCCATGTGATTTCTTTGTCCAGCCGGAACTGAGGCTCGGAAATATTTGTAACACTTCCTGGCAGGAGCTACTCCAATCCCAGGTATACCTGGACTTCGGCGGGCAGAAAACGCAGTGGCCCCGTGAATGTGATACCTGTGGCTATTTGGCGTATTGCTCGGGTGGATGCCTCAAACATCGGCTGTTTCATGGAAAAAGGCATTCCCGGCAGCTGAGCTGGCTCTGCCGCAGCTATCAGCAATTCTACCAACACGCCCTACCAGAGCTGAAAGACCTTGCCGATACGATAAGAAAGGAGAGGTCTAAGGCGGGAATGAAGGCAAGCCCCGGGAATTTATCGAAAAAGGTTGGCCGGAACGAACCATGCCTCTGCGGCAGCGGCTTGAAATATAAGAGATGCTGTGGACGCTAAATCCCCACTCCTACACCTTTCATCTCATCGATCAAGCCATCTCCAGGTATACGGCCCTCAATGAGAATCTCTATGGCCCCGATGGCCCGCCCTTCATTCGTCTCCAACCCACCATGAAAATAGAGAGTCCCGTTAGCACGATAAAGGCCAGGGAGATGGGGCTGGAAAAGAAGATGGCAAAGCTTCCGCCCGACATAACGAGGGACTGTCTCAGCGGCTCTTCCACCATGGGTCCCAGGATAAAGGCGATCAAAAAGGGAGGAATTGGAAAATCAAGCTTCCTCATGAAATAGCCGAGGATCCCGAAGAAGAGCATGGTCCTCACGTCGAAGAGGCTATTTTGGATAGCGTATGAGCCTACCACGCAGAGGACGGAGACAATGGGAAACACGATATTTTTCGATATACCCGCTACTCGAGCAAAAACCCTGATGCCGGCATTGGCTATTATGAGATTTGCTATGTTCCCAACGATGAGAGCGACAAATACCCCATAGATCACATCGGGATGCTTTGGGATAAGTTCGGGCCCTGGAACCAGCCCCTGAATGAGAAAGGCACCCAGCATCACCGCGGTGACTGAATCTCCCGGAATACCAAGGGTCAAAAGGGGTATTAACGTTGCCCCGCAGACCGCATTATTGCCCGCCTCTGCTGCGGCAACCCCTTCCAGGGAGCCATTACCAAACTCTTCGGGTTCTTTCGATCCCCTTTTCGCCATGCCGTAGCTAATGAAAGAAGAGATGACCGAACCAATACCCGGGATGGCACCGATAAAAGTGCCGATGATCGCAGACCTGAAAATAGTCTTGCCGCAGCCCTTCAGTTCCCGGAAGTTTACAACGTTATCTTCTGCCCTCGGGGACCTCTTCAATACCACGCTTTCCGCCCCCCGGGCCTTCTCTTCAACCTGGACGAGAATCTCTGGTATGGCAAAGAGACCGATCAATACGGGAATCAGGGGAAGCCCCTTGGTCATTTCCAGCGAGCCAAAGGCAAAGCGAGTTGTTCCGGTCATAAAATCCATCCCCACAGTTGAGAACAGCAGCCCGAGAGAAGCCACAAGCAAGCCCTTGACGAGGGATCTCCCGGAGACCAATCCCACAATTGTCAGGGCCAGAATAAGCAGGGTGGTTAATTCAGGAGGACCCAGCTTTAAGGCGACGATAGCCAGGGGGGCAGCAACGAGGATTAAGACGATATCGCTGAAAATATCGGCCATAACCGAGGCGTAGATCGCCATCTTCAGAGCTTTGAGCCCTTTCCCCTTCTTCGCCAATGGGTAGCCGTCTAGGGCTGTTGCCGCCGCGGCCGGGGTGCCGGGTGTATTGATCAGTATAGCCGTGACGGACCCCCCGTAGATACCGCCCTTATAAACCCCAATCAGCATCGCCAATCCAGCCACGGGGTTCATCCTGAATGTTATGGGGACCAGGAGGGCAACGGACATGGTTGCCGTGAGGCCGGGTATTGCCCCTACAAATACCCCTGTTGTTACACCGATAAAGACGGCAAGGATGTTCGGCCAATGAAAGAAGGCTTGCAGCCCCAGCAGGAAGTTTTCTAACATGGTCCCCTTCTCAGGAGAAAAAGATACCTTCCGGCAGGATGATATACATAACGTAACGGAAAAAGTAGAAAAGGGCAGCGGTGGTCAGAATGGCCAGCGAGAGGATCAGGAGCCAACGCCTTTCCCCGAAGTACCACATCAAGGTGATTAGGGCCAGGGGGGTGATCACAAGGTAGCCGAGTATCCCAATGAGATAGACATAAACCAGGATGATGATGAACGTTGTGATCACCCTGGCCCTACTGCCCATTCTCGGCTCCTGCCGATCCTCACCCAAGGCGATCCCTTTCGAGCGGAGACCGAAGAGTATGAGAATGGCGCTGAATACGGCAATGAGGAATACGGATAATTTAGGGAAAACGGCAGGAGAAAGCCCCATAGATGCGTCGTATCGCATCAGCTCCTGGATCTCGATGGGGATGATGAGGTAAACACCAACAGAAAAGCCGAGCAACACCCCACCGGCAACCACGTCAGGATGGACGTACCTCATGCCGCTTTGCCCGAACTCTCACTTCTTTCTCAGCAAACCCATGGACTTCACGAAGCCGGGAAAGAAGGCCTGGAGCTTTGCACACTTCTCTTTGAACTCCTCGGGCCCCATGTAGACGACGGGCATCTCCATTTTCTTCATCATGCTCTTGAAGGATTTATCCCTGGCAACCCTCTCGAAGGTCTCTATGATTTTGGCCTTTACCGGCTCGGGGGTCCCCTTCAGGCACGCAACGCCCCACCAGACATCTGCCACCATATCGGGATACCCGAGCTCTGGAAAGGTCGGCACATCGAGCCCGGGAAATCTCTCCTCCGCGAGCACCGCCAGGCCCTTCAGGCTTCCCGCTTTAACGTAGGATGCATCCTGCATGACCGAAACAAGGCCGTCAATGCGTCCAGCCAATACCTCCTTTCTTGCAGGTGCATTCCCCTTAAACTGGATAATGGTGAATTTCGCCTTCGCCACATCTTGAAGTCGAAG
>CAYFXP010000283.1:0-3222 GCA_964346935.1 uncultured Syntrophobacterales bacterium | reverse complement strand
CGCTGGAATCCTCCCCCGATCAATTTCCACTACCAGGTCTTCTCGGTATGGGCCGAAGGCTTGATCAGCTGGAACCTTCTCGGTCTTTGAATCGCCAGGGCTCATACCCACAACCGCTTCTTCAAAGCCCGGGATTACCGTGCCCTCACCTATGGTGAACCTTAAGGGTTCACGCCTTTCAGAAGAATCGAAGACCGTCCCGTCCTCAAATTTGCCCGTGTAGTGAACCTTGACGGTATCACCATTTTTTGCCTTTGCCATCTCTCCACCCCCTCTCTTCCGTAGTTAACCACCCGTGAATATGTTTCCCCGGGAGCACCCCGCAGGAGATGCCACCCGTGATTCGGGTTTCCCAGCAATGTGAGCGTTATCCCTGAGCGATCGGTCTCGAAAAAGGCTATGAATTTAAGCGCTGAAACCCCTTGCCTTTCCCTCGTCTTTCCCTGCTAATAAAAAAAGCCGGGTAATTCATTCGGTTCACAACCCCGGCTATCTTCAAACCCCAGAATTTTAGGACTTTTTGACCACCGCGGTTCTACCAGTCCGCCTTTGACCCTCGGCAAATCACGTAGCAGCCACTTGAGAACACCAAATGAGATTCAAAGACCCGTGGCTTCCTATCTCCATCCTCACGAGTATTTTGGCTTTGTCGAATTTTTTTTACTTTATCAAACCAGATAGCTCTTGTCAAATAATTGAGGTTACCCTGATCCATCAGCAAGGCATCATCTGCCGTTCGACAGGCTCACGGCCCTAAGTAAAGCCTAAGGGCGGCGTTGCCTTTGATCGCTCCTCCTTGCGGCGGACTAAGAAACAGGAATGAGCTCCGTGGAATAAGTTCACACAACTCAGAAGGCTAACCTATTGCCTTTTCTTTGGAGATTCACTTTGTTCTGATGGAACCTTGCTCGTCGCTTTTTGCTCATCATCGGTTGCAGGTGAGCGTACACCAAAAATGCTATCATAATGGATATCCCCCACGGAACGTATGCTGGAACTTAACCGGGTGGCGTCGATTACTCGCTCAAGCGGGCGTCCATTCACCAGGAGCTGTAACAGATCCGGGCGGGAGTAATGTCCGCCTACGTCGCAAGCTGTCTTGGCAGCAAGAACCCCTTCGAGCGATCCCTGGATTGTGAGAATTGTCTCCCCCTTTGCCGGACCAGCAATGACTTCACCTCGGGGATCAATAATATAACTTTCGCCCGTGTGGTTGAAGGTGTGGAGATCGCGATAACGCTCAGGAACATGGTCTCGTAATCGCACACCGCTAGCCAGCACGACATAGCTACAGGCTTGGGAAGCAAATGCTCGCGAGAGGAGGAGTTGGCGTGGCCAAAGCGAGATGGGCGACTCTGGTGCGCTTTTTGGCTCCCGACCAGGCCATGCGGCCACGTGGATCTGGGTTCCCTGTGCCATTAATGCATACCCGGGGAGGACCATATTGTGCTCCCAGCAGTTCAACCCGCTGAGCCTGCCGTATGGCCGCTCATAGACTTTGAGGCCGAGGACATCGCCCTCACCCCAGATCGCTCGCTCAAAATGCGTTGGTTTGAGTTTACGATGGCGTCCCAAAATCTTGCCCTCGTTGCTGATGAAAAGGAGGGTGCAGTAGACGGTACCTCGCGTGCGACTATCAAGTTCGACCACCCCGATTACCACATCGATGTCCGCTCGGCGAGCCGCAGCGCACAGCCGATCGGTAGTCGGGCTGGGAATTTCGACTGCATTGGTTAGATACTCCGTAGCGGCTTTCCACCAGAGCTGATTCGTAGAACTTCCGAAAGCAAAAAAGGGATAGCCCGGCAGCCAGGCCTCGCCAAAGGCAGCAAGAACAGCACCCTGCTCCGCCGCCTTCTCGATAAGCTGACATGCCTTCTCTGTCGAAGCTTCGCGATCAAAGAAAATAGGGGCGGCCTGCACGGCGGCGAGCCTGAATTCCGGATATCTCGTCATGACATACCCTCCTTTGTTCTTTGCTTTGGTATTAGAGGGGAGAAGTTGAGAAAAGTCAACAAAAATCCCCAGGTTGCCTTCGATTTCAAGATCAACTCGAAAGACCTTGCCGAGCCCCAATTCCCTTGATTTGCGTCTGAATTTATGATGAATGGAGGGTCGGAGAATCTGAGCAAGATGTAATCTTGCTTGCGGCAATAAGCGAAAAGCAGTAATTCGCGACTGGATTATTTCACGACGATCTCCTTCCAGCGAAAAGTTTCTGCATCACTTATTCAACGCAGATCAATCGGCATAGAGCCCCAACTATAACCTTCCGCCAGTCCTCCTCATTCTTTTTTTCGATCTCTTTCGGGCTGCAAGGGCCTTTCGGCAAGGCCCTATTATAAAAGTTCGAGCGTTAATTTAAACTCTAGATTCGGACCTCCTGTTGCACTAAAGGGGCCAAAGTTGCTCCCAGCTCAGCCGCCAGAGTTTTGCAAAGTCACCAGGTTGATGGTCATGTGAGAAACTTGGTATGGTTAGCGAATATGATGGCGAGGAAGAAGCGAACGTTGAGGGCTGAGGTCTTGTCGGTATGGGCGCTGACCGCCCTCGCAATTACGCTGTTCCCCCCGCCTCAAAGGGCAGACGGCAGGGATACTAAGGAAATAACGATGAAAGGAAATCAACATAAACATCCCAACAAACGCTATAATCGCCTGAAATTTGAGAAGAGCCCCTATCTGCTCCAGCACGCGGAAAACCCCGTGGATTGGTACCCCTGGGGGCCGGAGGCCTTCGAGAAGGCCCGAAGGGAAAGGAAACCCATTTTTCTGTCAATCGGCTACTCAACATGCCACTGGTGCCACGTGATGGAGCACGAGTCATTTGCGGATCCCGAAGTAGCTCGGTTAATGAATGAGGTTATTGTCTCCATTAAAGTAGACCGGGAAGAACGGCCAGAGCTCGATAACATCTATATGACCGTCTGCCAAATGATGACCGGCAGCGGTGGATGGCCGCTTACCATTGTAATGACGCCGGATAAGAAGCCGTTCTTCGCCGGCACCTATTTCCCGAAGGAGAGCCGACACGGACGAATTGGAATGCTGGACCTGATCCCTCGAATCCAAGAGATCTGGATGAAGCGACATGACGAAGTGATTAAGTCGGCGGATCAAATCACCGCCGCCCTCCAACAGTACTCACGTAATGAGGCGGGAGAGGAACTCGGGGAGCTAACCCTGAGGACGGCTTATGAACAGCTCGCCCATCGCTTTGACC
>CAYFXP010000282.1:0-2111 GCA_964346935.1 uncultured Syntrophobacterales bacterium | reverse complement strand
CTCCCTCCTCGGTTTTCTTTACGGCGGCTTCCTTCAGCGTACCGGAAATTTTTTCACCTTCCACGGTGATCTTCTCCACATTCCCCGCCCGCAATTGCCCTCGGAATGTGCTGTAGCTTATCCGCGTTGGACCGCCTTTCCACCAGTTTCCCTGAAATAGATAGCTAGCGATGAAGAGGATAATGAGCCAGAAGAGAATGCTGTTGCCGATACGAGGGGACTTGAATTTACCCCGAAAAGGATCCCACTTTTCTCCTCGCCGCTTAACCTTCATTGTATTACCATCCTCTTTCCCCCGATTACGTTTTGTGGTCGTTATGATGTGGGAGGTGTAAACATTTCTTAGGCATTACAAAGACCATAAGGCGATCTCTTACAAAGTTAATCCAGCAGCCCTTGTAGCGGAATGGGGTAAATCAGGTATTTTTTATTTCGAGATATACTATATTCTTATAAAGTCCGAATCGCCCCGTCCAGTGGCTGAGGGCACGGGGATTTGCAATTCTCTATCTGTTGTGGTAATAAATGTATTTGCCTGATTTGCTCCTCGCTGAATCTATTCCCTTTCATCAAAGAGCCTTCCTTTGCTCTTTTCGTGGGATAATTTCACATGAATCGGCCGGTTCAGGTTTCGGGGGGAACCGTGTACGTCGGGACACCCTGAGCTTGGATATTGCTTGAGGGAGGACAGACATGCCGAGACGCACACACCGCGGCGCCGCCTGGCGGGAGTTTCATATTTCCCGCAAGGCGAGGGACCTCTATCAATTCGACCAGGCCCTTTTCGCCACAAACGGAAATGTCATCTTCACCAATTTCCGGGCTGCGCTGGTTTTTGCGAAGAAAATGAATGAAAAACGCGATCTGGTACGCTTCCCCGAGCGGGCAGTGAAAGCGGGACAGATTAATGCCACGGGTTTGTCCGACGAGATACTTCACTACGTTGTTGCCCAGTACCGCGAACAGAAGAACCCGGAAGTCATGGCAGAAGCCCTCGGGTGGCTTGACGCTAAGCTCGGGAAAGAGGAGGTCGACGCCGTCCTCCGTAAATTCGCTGAGACCTTTCCTCCCGTCAAGGTATATCGAAGGGAAATCACGGTGGACGAATACTTCACCGAGCCCAATCGCCAGATACTCCTCGAAGAGCTCCTCATGCTCTGGCTGGAGAACATGAACCCGGCCTTCGCTCCGTATGCGGAGCTCTTCGACGACGATGAGTTGGAAAAGGAGACATCGTATCTTGCCATGCTCGATGAGCTCCACGCCTTCTTAGAGACCCAGCCCTTTTTCGGCCCGGAGAATCAAAATCTCATGGACATGCTCCGTAGTCCAAGTATTGCTGTCCCGCACTCGTTGACTGGGCAATTGGAGTATATCCTGGCGCAATGGGGACCTCTCCTTGGAAGGTATCTCTACCGCTTGTTGAGCAGCCTCGATTTCATCAAGGAGGAGGAGAAGCCCATCTTCTTCGGCCCGGGTCCGTCCGTGGTGCCTATGTACGACATAGGGCTGGATGAACCGGAACGTTTCAGTCCCGATAAGGACTGGATGCCCAGGGTCGTGCTCTTGGCGAAGAACGCGCACGTCTGGCTGGATCAGCTTTCCCGGAAATACCAGCGTTCCATTACGCAGCTGGACCACATTCCCGACGAGGAGCTGGATGCCCTGGCCCGGCGTGGATTCACCGGATTGTGGCTCATCGGCCTGTGGGAGCGCAGTCGTGCCTCGCAGCGCATCAAGCAGATGTGCGGTAATCCGGAGGCGGTGGCGTCGGCCTACTCGCTCTTCGAGTATGAGATCGCGCGGGATCTTGGTGGGCCCGAGGTGTTGCAGAACCTGAGGGAGCGAGGGCGCCAGCGCGGCATCCGCCTGGCCAGCGATATGGTACCCAATCACATGGGCATCGATTCCAGATGGGTCATCGAACACCCTGACTGGTTCATCGCGTTGGACTGCACCCCTTTTCCCTCCCATAGCTTTAAAGGTCCGAACCTTTCCTGGGATGAGCGGGTAGGAATCTTTCTGGAAGACCATTACTACGAACGCTCAGATGCCGCGGTGGTCTTCAAGCGGGTGGATTTCTGGACCGGAAGCGAGAAATTCGTCTACCA